>CBIHMN010000038.1:0-11508 GCA_966211005.1 uncultured Arenimonas sp. | reverse complement strand
CCTGCGGCGCGATCCACACGACATTGCCGTCACGACGCTTGTCCAGCGCCTTGGCGCGCAGCACGATGTCGAGCGCCTGGTCCCACGGCACGTTGATCAGGCGCAGCGTGACGTTGCCCTGCACGGTGTCGGACGCGACGATGTTGAGGTTCGATTCTTCGGCGATCAGCTGCAGCACCGTGCGCACCGGCACGTCCTGGAAGTTGAACGTCACCGGACGGCCCGTGTAGACGGCATCGTCGAGGTCGGACGGCACCTGGCCCGCGGCCGTCGGTGCGGCCGAGGCGATCACCGCGCCGCGCTTCGGCGCGATCTCGATCACGTACTCGTTGCCGGTCTGGTAGGCCATCGACTCGTAGGCGCCGTTGGTGTCGATCACGAGGCGCGTGGCGCCGGCGTTCGACACCGCGTCGACGGCCTGCACGGGCGTCGCGAAGTCGGTGACGTCGAGGCGACGGCGCAGATTTTCCGGAATCGAGGCGTTCGCGACGTCGACCACGACACGCGATCCTTCGTTGCGGAGGTCGGCCGTGGCACCCGGGTCGTCGAATCGCAGGATCACCCGGCCCGCGCCATTCTCGCCGCGGCGGAAGTCGACGTTGGCGACCTCGATTCCGGAAGCGACGCGCTTGGTGGGATCGGCCGGGTTCGCCATGGCACCGCCGGCGAGGCCGGCCGCGCCGGCGTCGACCGTGAGCACGAGCAGGTTGCCGGCGCTGCGGGTCGTGTATCCCGCCGGGCGGAACAGGTCGACGACGACACGCGTGCGGCCGCCGGCTTCGACGGCCGAGACGGCCGAAGTCGCGCCGCTGCCGATCACGATGCGCCGCTTGTCGAGTCCGTTGCTGGTGTCGGGGATGTCGACGGCGATGCGCGGCGGCGTGTCGGTGGTGAAGGCCTGCACGTCGCCCACCGGCTCGGCGAACTGGAGGGTGATGTCGACCTTGCCACCGGGGGCCGACGCGTAGCGGACGTCCTGGAGGACGTTCGCCGCCGTGGCCGACAGTGACGTCGCCATACCGACGGCGAGCAGCGCCATCGTCAGTACCCAGGTCCGCTTGGCGCCCTTGCCCTGGTCGATCGTCTTAATAGCGGTCATCGTGCATTCCCCCAATCAATTGTCTTCAAGGGCGATCTTGGCTTGACGCTCAAGCCAGCCACCCGCCCCATCCGGAACGAGTTCGACCAGGTCGATCCGGTCTTCGAACACGCCTACCACGCGACCTTCGCTCAGTCCCATGTAATTCCCCGGGCGGACCCGGTAGGTGACCCGGTCGGGCCCCATCACCAGGCCGATGACGTCGTCGCCGGCACCGATGGTGCCGACCATGTCGAGGCTGTCCAGCGGGAAGGCCTCGAGCACTTCCTTGCGCCGGTTCGGATCCGGACGCATGCCGCCACCGCCATCCGCGTCGGGCGTCGGCGGCGAGAACGGATCGCGCAGATGCTGCGCGGCGTACTCGAACGTCTCGAACTGCTTCATCACCGGCAACGGGTCGAGCGGCGGCGCCGGCCGGGCCCGGACCTCGGCGACCCACGCCTCGAGATCGCGGCTGCCGCGCGTGCAGCCGCCCAGCGAGAGCGCGACCAGCACGAAGGTCGTCGCGACCAGGAATCTGCGTGTGGCGATCGGGAACGTCACTTGCCACCTCCGGCGCTGGCGGCCGCGGCCTCTTCATCCTCGTCGAGGTAGCGGTAGGTCTTCACGGTGCCTTCGAGTTCGAGCGTGGCTTCGTTGCCGTCGCGAGGCGTCAGCGAAATGTCGTGCATGGTCATGATGACCACGCGCGGCAGCGACGCGACGCCGCTCACGAAGGCGCCGAACTGGTGGTAGGTGCCCACCATCCGCAGCGCGATCGGCTTCTCGGCATAGAACTCGAGCCGGTTCTCGGCACCGGGCTGGAACAGCTCGTTCGTGATGCCGCTGGCGAGCGCCGTCTGCGAGACGTCGACGATGAGGTCGGGCATCTCGTTCTTGCTCGGGAGCTGCCGCAGCATCTGCTGGAGCATCACTTCCATCTGCGCCAGCTGCTGCTTGAGCGGCTCCAGGTTGGCGGCGCGGCCCTGCTTCTGCTCGAAGTCGGAACGCAGATCGCGCTCGGTCTGTTCGCGCTGTTCGAGCACGAGCCGCTTGTCGGAAACGATGAAGTACCAGACGGCCCCGACGATCAGCACGCCGAGCAGGATGCACGCCGCGATCTTGACCTGGATCGGCCACGCGCCGGCATTGTTGAAATCGAGGTTGCGGAGATCGACCTTCTTCGCACTCACTTCGCACCTCCCGCGGCCGGCTGCGCCGCGACGGCGGCGGTGCCGTCGCCTTCTTCCTCGGTGGCGCTGGGATTCTTCAGGGTCACGCGCAGCGAGAACATGTTCGGCAGTCCCTTGTCACCGCCTTTCGCCTCGATGACCTTGAGGTCCGGGTTGGTGATCCATCCGGACGCCTCGAGGTTGCGCATGTACGAGCTGACGCGTGCGTTGGACTGCGCATAGCCCTCCAGCGTGAGCGTTTCGCCCGCCTGCTGGATCGAGTTCAGGCGCACGCCTTCGGGAATCGTGCGGACCAGTTCGTCGAAGAGATGGACCATCTGCGACCGGCTGGCCTGCAGCTGTTCGATCACTTCCTTGCGCGCCAGCAGGTTCGCCTTCTTCTTGTCGAGCTCGTCGATCTCGGCGATCTGCGCCTCGACCTTCTTGATCTCGGCCTCGAGGTACGCGTTGCGCGCTTCCTGCCCTTCGATCTGGCCGTTGTAGTACATGACGATGAGGAAGCTCAGGAGGACCGCCGCGCCGGCCGCGAAGCCGAGCATCGTGACGAATTCCTTCTGGCGCAGCGCGCGCCGCTCGGCGCGCCACGGAAGCAGATTGATTCTGGCCATCAGTCGAAACTCCTCAGGGCCAGGCCGCAGGCGATCATCAGGGCCGGCGCGTCCTGGGCCAGTGCATGGGCCTGGACGCGCGGGCCGAGCGCCATGTTGGCGAGCGGGTTGGCGATGACGGTCGGGACGCCGAGCTGCTCTTCGACCAGCGTGCCGATGCCGGCGATCGAGGCGCAGCCGCCGGCGAGAACCACCTGGTCGACGCGGTTGAAGTCGCTGCCGGCATAGAAGAACTGCAGCAGTCGCGAGACCTGCTGGACCAGCGCTTCCTTGAAGGGCTCGAGTACCTCGACCTCGTAGCTTTCGGGCAGTCCACCCTGCCGCTTGGCGAGACCGGCCTCGTCGTAACTCAGGCCGTAGCGGCGCATCACCTCGTCCGTGAGCTGCTTGCCGCCGAACACCTGCTCGCGCGTATAGATGCTGCGCTGGCCGCGCAGCACGTTGAGCGTCGTCATCGTCGCGCCGATGTCGACCAGCGCCACGATCGCGTCCTTGGGCACCGACAGCTGGTCGGCCACCAGCCGGAAGGCGTTCTCCATCGCGAACGCCTCGACGTCGATCACCTTGGCCGCGAGGTTGCCGAGCTCCAGCGCCGACTGGCGCAGCTCCACGTTCTCCGTCCGCGACGCCGCCAGCAGGACCTGCAGCATCTCCGGATTGTTCGGCATCGGGCCGAGGACCTCGAAGTCGATGCTGACTTCGTCGATCGGGAACGGGATGTAGTTGGAGGCCTCCAGCTGGACCTGGTCCTCCAGCGAATCCTCGTCGAGGTCACCCTGGATCGGGATGATCTTGGTGATCACCGAGGAGCCGGACACCGCCGCGGCCGCATGCCGGGCCTTGGTGCCGGACCGGGCGACCGCCCGCTTGATCGCCTCGCCGACGGCCTCGACCTCGACGATGTTCTTCTCGACGACCGCGTTGGGTGGCAGCGGCTCGACCGCGTAGTGCTCGACGCGATAGCGACCGCCGGATTCGGTGAGTTGCAGCAGCTTGACGGCAGTGGAGCTGATGTCCAGGCCGACCAGCGGTGTCTTGGCATTTCCGAAAAGACCCACGGTTTCTCCCCTTCCGACGGGCGCTTACGTACGAATGGTGCGCCGTTACATTAAATAACGAAAATTTCCCAAATGGCAATGCCCCCCTGCCCTGGCCGCCGCGGGATCCCACGCCCGTACCCCGGCCGCCGCTACCGACTAGACGGATTCGATCCCCGGTTCCGGCCGTCCCCACGGCCACACCCGCACGTCATTCCCCCCGTTCTATACTCCCTGCCCCACATCGATGTAAACCTCGGGAGAGGCCCTGGATGGCCCGTTTTTCTCGCCTGCTGCGCCGGGCACTGATCGCTCTGGCCGGGCTGGCCGTGCTGGGCCTCGTGGCCCTCGGAATCCTCTACTGGCTGATCGCGCCTCGGCTCCCCGACGTGCAGGAGCTCCGCCATGTCCAGTTGCAGGAACCGCTGAAGATCTACACGCGGGACGGCAAGCTGATGGCACTGATCGGCGAATATCGCCGGTTTCCGGTGGAGATCGAGGACGTTCCGGACAAGGTCAAGCAGGCCTTCATCGCGATCGAGGACGCCCGCTTCTACGAGCATCCGGGCATCGACTGGCGGGGTATCAGCCGGGCGATCTGGCTGCTCGCCACCACCGACGACAAGCGGGTGCCGGGCGGCAGCACCATCACCCAGCAGGTCGCACGGCAGTTCTTCCTGAGTGCCGAGTACTCGTACTCGCGCAAGCTCACGGAAATCTTCCTCGCGCTGAAGATGGAGCGCGAGCTGACGAAGGACGAGATCTTCGAGCTCTACCTCAACAAGAGTTTCTTCGGAAACCGGGCGTACGGCGTCGCCGCGGCCGCGGAGTTCTACTACGGCAAGTCGCTGGACGAGCTGACGCTCGCCGAGGCCGCCACGCTCGCCTCGATTCCGAAATTCCCGTCCAGCGGCAACCCGATCATCAATCCCTCGCGGGCGCTGGAGCGCCGCGACTACGTGCTGCTGCGGATGCGCGAGGAAGGCTTCATCACGCCCGAGGTGGAGCGCGCGGCGCAGGCCGAGCCCATCGCCGCGTCGCCGCATGCCCCGGAGATCGAAGCCGAGGCACCCTATGTCGCGGAAATGGTGCGGGCGGAGATGGAACAGCGCTATGGCGCCGAAGCCACCACCAGCGGGTTGAGCGTCTTCACCACGATCGACAGCGCCCACCAGGCCGCCGCGGCGCAGGCGGTACAGGATGGCCTGCTCGAATACGACCGCCGGCACGGCTGGCGCGGCCCCGAGGCCCAGCTGGACGTCGCCGACGACGAAGACGACGCGGCGCTGCGCCGGCGCCTGAAGGCGTATCCGACCCGGGGCGGACTGCCGGCCGGCATCGTCTCGGGCATCGAGGACGGCAGTGCCCGTCTGGTCGTCGCGCGCGGCGAGCCGGTGCTGCTCGATGCCAAGGCGACGCGCTGGACCGGCAAGGGCCCCGCGCAGCTGCTGAAGCGGGGCGACGTGGTGCGCTACGCGTACCTGCCGCTGCCCGTGCCCAAGAAGGACGCCGAGCCGCCGGCCGAGCCGCCGGCGCGCCAGGTCGTCGTGGCGCAGATCCCGATCGCCCAGTCCACGCTGGTGTCGCTGCAACCCGAGGACGGTGCGATCCGGGCGCTGGTCGGCGGCTTCAGCTTCGGACTCAACAAGTTCAACCGCGCCACGCAGGCCCAGCGCCTGCCCGGCTCCAGCTTCAAGCCGTTCGTCTATTCGGCGTCGTTCGAGCGCGGGTTCTCGCCGGCCAGCATCGTGCTCGATGCGCCGGTGGTGTTCCGCGACCGCGCCGGCAACGTCTGGCGGCCGCAGAACGACGCCGGCAACTTCGCCGGCCCGATGCGGCTGCGCGAAGCGATGGTGCAGTCGCGCAACCTCGTATCGGTGCGGCTGCTCGACGCCATCGGCGTCGATTTCGCGAGCCGCTACATCACGCAGTTCGGCTTCAGCAAGGAAAGCCTGCCGCCGAACCTGTCCATGTCGCTGGGCACCTCGTCGCTGACGCCGATCTCGATCGCCCGCGGCTATTCGGCATTCGCGAACGGCGGCTACCTGATCGACCCGTACTTCGTCGATCGCGTGCTCGATCGCGACGGCGTGGTGCTGTCCAAGACCAACCCCCCGCGCGCCTGCCGCGGATGCACCGGCCGGCTCACGCAGCAGCGCGCCTCGTCGGTGGTCGACGGGTTCGATTTCGGTTCCGCGCCGGCGCCCGCGCCCGCGCCGGATCCGGATGCCGCGCCGGAAGACGGCGCCACCGCGGCGGTGCCGCCGCCGGCGCCGGAAGCCGAGGGTCCGCTCAATCTCGCACCGCGCGCGATCGACGAAGGCAATGCCTTCATGATCAATTCGATCCTGCGCGACGTGGTCAAGCGCGGCACGGGCCGCGCCGCGCTGGTGCTGGAGCGCGACGACATCGGCGGCAAGACCGGCTCGACCAACGATCACCGCGATGCGTGGTTCTCGGGGTTCGGCGGCGACCTGGTCACGACGGTCTGGGTCGGCAAGGACGACTTCAAGAGCCTGGGCCGTGGCGAATATGGTGGCCGCGCGGCACTGCCGATCTGGATCAGCTACATGCGCGCCGCCCTCGCCGACATCCCCGTGCTGGAGCCCGAGCCGCCGCCGAGCCTGGTGGTCGCCGCGATCAGCCCGTCCACCGGACGTATCGTCCCCGAAGGAACGCCGGGCTCGATCACCGAGTATTTCAAGCAGTCCGAGTACGACCGCATCACCAGCACGGGCGGGTACGAGTCCGATCCGGTGCTGAGCAACGAAGAGGCGTTCGACATCTTCTGACGCGGGAGGCACCCGGATGGCGCGTCGCGACGGCGGCCCGAGGCATCAGCATCTTCGCCGGCGCGTGGCCCAGGAAGCGGCGCGCCTGCTCGCCGAAAGCGGCGGTGATGATTTCGCGTGGGCAAGGCGCAAGGCCGCCACGCGCCTCGGGGTGCGCGACGAATCGCTCCTGCCCGACGGTGCCGAGATCCTCGAGGCGCTGCGCGATCATCGCGCGCTGTTCGGGGGTGGCGCGGCGGTCGACGCGAGCCGCCGCCTCGATGCGGCGCTGGAGGCGATGGAATTCTTCGTCGAGCTGGAGCCGCGACTGGTCGACGTGACGCTGGCCGGCGATGCCGGCGCCGACGTTCCCGTCCGCATCCACCTGCACTCCGACGATCCCGACGCGGTCGCCCGCCGCCTGCTGGAACGCGGCATTCCCGCGCGGCAGTCGTCGCGACCGGTGCGCCTTGAGCGCGATCGCCGCATCGACGCGCCGTCGTGGACGTTCGAAGCTGGCGGCACCGCCTTCGAACTCCTGCAGCTGCCGCTCTCGGCCCTGCGCCAGGCCCCGCGCGATCCGCTCGGCGACGCCCGGCTGGAGCGCTCTTCGCTCGCCGCGCTGCGGCGGAAAGCCGCCCGCGGCGACGGCGCCTGACACGCGGTCCCGTCTCCCCGAACGAAGACGCCCCGCGCGGGGCGGGGCGTCGGACGCGACGGATGGCGGCGACTCAGCGCCGATCGACGGGCACGTAATCGCGCTGGGCGGCGCCGGTGTAGATCTGGCGGGGGCGGCCGATCTTCGCTTCCGGATCGGTCTGCTGTTCCAGCCAGTGCGATACCCAGCCGGCGGTGCGCGCGATCGCGAACATCACCGTGAACATCTCGGTCGGGATGCCGAGCGCCTTGTAGATGATGCCGCTGTAGAAATCGACGTTCGGGTAGAGCTTGCGCTGCACGAAGTATTCGTCCTTCAGCGCCGCTTCCTCGAGGCGCATCGCGACCTCGAGCATCGGGTCGTTGACGCCGAGCTCCGCCAGCACCTCGTGGCACATCTCGCGGATGATCGTCGCGCGCGGATCGAAGTTCTTGTAGACGCGGTGGCCGAAGCCCATCAGGCGGAAGCCCGACGACTTGTCCTTGGCGCGATCGACGGCCTTCGACACGTCTTCCGGCCGGCCGATCTCGGCGAGCATCTTCAGCACCGCCTCGTTCGCGCCACCGTGCGCCGGGCCCCACAGCGCGGCGACGCCGGCAGCGACGCACGCGTACGGGTTGGCACCGGTCGAACCGACGAGGCGCACGGTCGACGTCGACGCGTTCTGCTCGTGGTCGGCGTGCAGGATGAACAGCAGGTCGAGCGCGCGCGCCGCGACCGGCTTGAGCTTCAGCGGACCGCTCGGCACCTCGAACATCATGTGCAGGAAGCGGTCGACGTATTCGAGATTGTTGCGCGGATAGCGGATCGGCCAGCCGATCGAATAGCGATAGCACGCGGCGGCGATCGTCGGCACCTTCGCCAGCAGGCGGATCGCGGCGAGGCGGCGCTGCGCCGGATCCTCGAGATCGAGGTCGCTGTGGTAGAACGCGGCGAGCGAGCCGATCATTCCGCACAGCATCGCCATCGGATGCGCGTCGTGGCGGAAGCCGCCGAGGAAGCCCTTGAAGGCCTCGTGCATCATCGTGTGGTGAGTCACCTCGTGCTCGAACGACGCGAATTCGCCGGCATCCGGCAGGTCGCCGTGCATCAGCAGGTAGCTCGTCTCGAGGAACGTGGATTTTTTCGCGAGCTGCTCGATCGGGTAGCCGCGATACAGCAGCACGCCCTCGTCGCCGTCGATGTACGTGATCGCGCTGCGGCAGCTGGCCGTGGCCGCGAAGCCGGGGTCGTACGTGAACAGGCCGGTTTCCTTCGGCAGCTTGCCGATGTCGACGCACGGCGCGCCGAGCGTTCCGGTGTGGACGGGCAGTTCGACGTTCTTGCCGGCGGCGTTGAGCACGACGCTCTTCTGGTCGGACACGGGCTGACTCCTCTGGCGATGGCGGGGCCGCGCCGCGGGCTGGGCCCGGCGCCGGCACTCCTTGGGCTGCGGCGGCGGCGAAGAACGCGCCGGCCACCATGCGCCGAAGTATCTCACAGGGCCCGCGCCGCGGGACAGGAACGCGGTCGCCATCAGGCCGTGCGAAAACGACGAAGGCCGCCCGGAGGCGGCCTTCGCTTCGACGCCCCGGACCCCGGGACGTGCGACTTACTTGGCGTAACGCTTGCGGAAACGATCGACGCGGCCACCGGTGTCCATCACCTTCTGCTTGCCGGTGTAGAACGGGTGCGACGCCGAGCTGATGTCGATCTTGACCAGCGGGTATTCCTTGCCGTCCTCCCACTTGACCGTCTCCTTGCTGGAGAGCGTCGAGCGCGTGAGGAACGCGAAGTCGGAGGACAGGTCCTGGAAGACGACTTCTTTGTAGTTCGGGTGGATGTCGGCCTTCATGACTGGAGCTCCGCCGGGTTTGCGTGGGAAAAGACGGGCATTATAGCCGCCCGCCGGCTCGCGCCGCAAGCCCGGGGATCAGGCGCCGAGCGCGCCCCGTACCCGCCCCTCGAACCGCGCGGCGTCGACGTCCATCACGATCCGGGCATTGGCGGGGGCACCCGACCGTTCCTGCCAGTCGACGATCGTCGCCCCCCGGCTGTGCCGGCCCTCCAGCTCGACGGACACCGGACGGGCTTCGGCGCGGTCGATCACATCCGGCGCCAGTGCCACCGCCATCGCCAGCGCGTCGGCACTGTGGAATTTCGTGCGCCGGCCGGCCGACCACTGCCGGGTATGCGCCGAGATCGCCGAATAGAAGCGGGCGCGATCATCACCGGCCTCCAGCCACCGCTCGAAGTCCGCCGGTTCGAAGCCGTGGCGAAGCACCGCCTCCCAGTCGACCAGGTCGAACGCCGGGAAAGCGCGGAACACGATGTCGGCGGCTTCCGGATCGAAACCGATGTTGAACTCGGCGGGCACCGACGTGTTGCCCTGCCCGGTCACCGCGCCACCCATCACGACCAGCCGGGCGACGCGTGACGGCAGGTCCGGATCGAGCCGCAGCGCGAGCGCGAGGTTCGTCAGCGGCCCCAGGGTGACCAGCAGCAGCCGCCCGGCGTGTTCGCGCGCATGGCGCAGGATCGCGAGCACGGCGTGTTCCGGGTCGGGCGCGCGCGGCGAGCGCGGCAGCCCGGCATCCCCGAACCCGTCGCGGCCATGCACGTAACCCGCGTCCTCGGCCGGATGCAGGAGGGGCACCGGGCATCCGGCATGGACCGGCACGTCGACGCCGGCGACGTCGCACAGCTTCAACGCGTTCGCGACGGTGTGGTCGAGGCCGACATTCCCGGCAGCGATGGTCAGCGCCAGCAGCCGGTGACGCGGATCGTCGAAGGCCATCAGCAAGGCCAGCGCGTCGTCCACGCCCGGGTCGGTATCGATCAGCAGGGGGATGCGTTCGTCCATCGCCGCATTATCGTCGATCGCGACGGTGCCGGCCTCAGGCGCCGGCGAAGCGCGCCGCGCCGCCGACCCAGCGCTGCACCAGCCGCTCGGCCAGGTCCGGCCTCGTCGCCAGCAGCGCATCGGCCGCGGCATGCACTTCCGGCAGCAGCGCGGCGTCACGCACGAGGTCGGCGACACGGAACTGCGCCAGACCGGTCTGGCGCGTACCGAGCAGTTCCCCCGGGCCGCGCAGCGCGAGGTCCTTCTCCGCGATCAGGAAGCCGTCGGTGCTCGCGCGCATCACCTCCAGGCGCTCGCGCGCCATCGCCGACAGCGGCGGCCGGAACATCAGCACGCAGCTGGACGCGGCGGCGCCGCGGCCGACGCGTCCGCGCAGCTGGTGCAGCTGCGCCAGCCCGAGCCGTTCGGCGTTCTCGATGATCATCAGGCTGGCGTTCGGCACGTCCACCCCGACTTCGATGACCGTGGTCGCGACCAGCAGCTGCAGCTCGCCGGCCTTGAAGCGCGCCATCACCGCCTGCTTGGCGGCGGGCTTCATGCGGCCGTGCAGCAGGCCCAGCCGCAGCTCCGGCAGCAGCGCGCCGAGCTGTTCGAACGTGCTCTGTGCGGCCTGCGCCTCGACTTCCTCGCTGTCCTCGATGAGCGTGCAGACCCAGTAGGCCTGCCGGCCTTCGGCGCAGGCGGCACGGATCCGCCCGGCGACTTCGGCGCGACGCTCGCCACTCAACGCGACGGTCTGCACCGGCGTGCGCCCCGGTGGCATCTCGTCGATCACCGACACGTCCAGGTCCGCATAGGCCGACATCGCCAGCGTGCGGGGGATCGGCGTCGCGGTCATCACGAGCTGATGCGGCACATGGCGGCCGTCGAGGCCCTTGTCGCGGAGCGCCAGACGCTGGTGCACGCCGAACCGGTGCTGCTCGTCGACGATCGCCAGTCCGAGCGCCGCATACGCCACGCCGCCCTGCATCAGCGCGTGCGTGCCGACGATCACCTGCGCCTCGCCCGCCGCGATGCGGGCGAGCGTGGCGGTCCGCGCGCGGCCCGTCACTTTCCCGGCGAGCCACGCGATCTCGATCCCGAGCGGCTCCAGCCACGCGCGGAAGCTGGCCAGATGCTGTTCCGCGAGCAGCTCGGTCGGCGCCATCAGCGCCACCTGCCGGCCGCATTCGACCGCATTGGCCGCCGCGAGTGCGGCCACCACCGTCTTGCCGCTGCCGACGTCGCCCTGCAACAGACGCAGCATCGGCTCGCCCGCGCGCATGTCCGCGGCGACGTCATCGAGCACGCGCTGCTGCGCCGCCGTCAGCGCGAACGGGAG
>CBIHMN010000037.1:0-11589 GCA_966211005.1 uncultured Arenimonas sp. | reverse complement strand
GTCGCGTTCGACGAGAAGCACGACCTGATCATGAACAAGCGGCAGAAGCTGCCGTTCCACACGAACGGGATGCGCTTCACCGCGTACGACGCGGCCGGCGAGCTGATCGCGACGCGCGATTACTACTCGGTCGGCGGCGGGTTCGTCGTGAACCAGGACGAGGCGGCCGAAGACCGCATCGTCGCCGACACCACCGAACTGCCGTTCCCGTTCCATTCCGGCGACGAGCTGCTGGCGCGCGCCGGCGAGAGCGGGATGTCGATCGCCGCGATGATGTTCGCCAACGAACAGGCGTGGCGCACGCCCGACGAGATCCTCGACGGCCTGCGCGAACTGTGGCGGGCGATGCAGGACTGCACCGCGCGCGGCATCCGCGAGGGCGGCACGCTGCCCGGCGGCCTGCGCGTGCAGCGCCGCGCGCCGCTGCTGCACCGCGACCTGTCGTCCCGGCCCGAGGCGGCGATGCGCGACCCGCTCACCGTGCTCGACTGGGTGAACCTGTACGCGCTGGCGGTGAACGAGGAAAACGCCGCCGGCGGCCGCGTCGTCACCGCGCCGACCAACGGCGCCGCCGGCATCATCCCGGCGGTGCTGCACTACTACGACCGTTTCTGTCCCGGCGCGACCGAACAGGGCGTGTTCGATTTCCTGCTCACCGCGGCCGCGGTCGGCATCCTCTACAAGGAAAACGCGTCGATCAGCGGCGCCGAAGTCGGCTGCCAGGGCGAGGTCGGCGTCGCCTGCTCGATGGCCGCGGCCGGGCTCACCGCCGCGCTCGGCGGCACGCCGGGGCAGATCGAGAACGCCGCCGAGATCGGCATGGAGCACAACCTCGGCCTCACCTGCGACCCGATCGGCGGCCTCGTGCAGATCCCGTGCATCGAGCGCAACGCGATGGGCGCCGTGAAGGCGATCAACGCGTCGCGGATGGCGCTGCGCGGCGACGGCAAGCACAAGGTGTCGCTCGACAAGGTCATCAAGACCATGCGCGACACCGGCCGCGACATGCAGGACAAGTACAAGGAGACGAGCCGCGGCGGGCTCGCCGTGAACGTCATCGAGTGCTGAGCGTCACCGCCGCAGCACGAACGACACCGCGCCGTCGCCGGTGTCGAGGATGAACAGCAGCAGACGGCGGTCGCCGGTCCACTCGTCGATGTTCATCACCACGCCGGTCCACTCTTCGGTGTCCCATTCGTCGCCGAGGCAGCCCTGCAGCAGTCCCTGGTACTCGTACGCGCCGGAGTGCGACAGCACGTCGTACGGGTAGATGTAGCCGTCGTAGAAGCAGCCGCGGGTGTCGCTGCCGGTCAGCGTGCCGTTGCCGTCGATCGACACCGTGTAGGTGACGCCGCCGTCGGACATCGTGTAGTTGCCGGCGACGTCGGCGGTCACGGCCTGCTGGTCGTAGAGCGGGTGGTAGACGAGTTCGAACGACTGCGTGCCCCAGTCCGACGCCTTGAAGGTGCCGCGCAGGAAATACCGGGACTTGTACGTCGCGCTGCCGGTGGCGGCGAAACAGTCGTCGGTGCGGTCGGCGCAGACCTTCATCGTCAATGCCGCGCTGGTGCCGCCGGCGCCGTAGGTGCCGATGAACACCTTGCCGGACGCGGCGCTGCGCAGGTACACCTCGCCGTCCGGCGCCAGCACGCCGGACAGGTCGGCCCATGCGCCCTTGCCGCCGTTCAGCGTGGGGTCGAAGTGGCGGCCGGTGTAGTAACCCGAAGCCGCCTCGCGGCACGGATGGCCATGGATGCTGATCAGTCGCTGCAGCGGCAGGGTGCGCGTGCCGACCGGCGAATGCTCGAGGCCGGTGAGCGTGCTGCTGTAGGACAGCGTCGCGTTCGAGCAGTCGCTGAACGTCATCGTCGCCGAACCCCAGCGACGATTCGCCTTGTCGGCCGTGTCCAGGTCGCTGAAGCGCATGCCGTCGCTGTAGTACACGGCGAAGTCGATGCGGTTGCCCGACAGCTCGCCTTCGGAATACAGCCAGACCGGTTCGCCGGCATCGTCGTACGTGTACCAGTACAGCAGCGCGCGCTCGCTGCTGAAGACCTCGAGGTTGAAGCCGCTGCCGGATTCCGGCGGGTTGTACCAGGAGCCGCTGTACGAGCCGTCGACGGCCGCCGCCGCCCCCGGGGAGAACAGGCACGGCAGGGCCAGCAGGGCCGATGCGAGGACGAGGCGGAACGCGAGGATCGGGTGCATCGGCGGGCTTCCCTGTTGGTGGGGCTGCAGAAGAAGAAGGGAGGGCCGGTGGCCCTCCCTTCTGGTCGCGCCCGAAGGCGCTCCTGCGTGGTGCGGGCGGGTTACTCGCTGCGGACGAGGGTGAAGGCGTAGCCGCCACCATCGGCACCGTCGACCCGGAACTCCAGCGCGTCGCGGTCGCCGGCTTCGTCGTCATCGGTGTTGATGACCAGGCCGGTCCAGCCTTCGGCGGTGCAGGCGCTGATGCTGCCGGCGAACTCGAACGCGTTGAACTTGGCGTCCACGGGCGCCAGCTGGCCCGAGTAGACGCAGCCCAGCGTGTCGTTGCCGCTGACCAGGCCTTCCGCGGAAATCGTCACCGTGTACTGGATGCCCTGGTCGGCCAGCTCCCACGTGCCGGCCAGCGACGCCAGCGTCACCGAGCGGTCGTAGATGGTGCTGTAGTGGAGGTTGAACGGGTTCACGCCCCACGGCGACGTGCCGGTGCCATGCGCGAAGTCCATGCTCGCGTACTGCGACGTACCGGTGGCGTCGACGCAGTCGCCGCTGCCGTTCGGGCAGATGCGGTAGTCGAACACCAGCGACTCGCCGACGATCGAGTACGTGCCGAGGAACACCTCGTCGCTGCCCTCGCTGCTCATGTAGAGCCGGCCGTCCTCGGTCAGCACGCCCGACAGGTCGGCGAACCCGCCGAGGCCGCCGTTGAGCGTCGGATCGTAGTGCTCGCCCTTCCAGTAACCGGCGGCCTGGCGACGGCACGGCAGGCCGGCGATGTTGACGAGCCGCTCCACCGGGATTTCGCGCGTGCCTTCCGGCGAATTGGGCACGCCGGTCAGCGTGCTGTCGTAGCTGATCGTCGCCGTGTTGCAGTCGGTGAACTCCATCAGCACGTTGCCCCAGACGCGGTTCTCACGCGGCAGGGTCGGATCGCTGAAGGTCTTGCCGTCGGAGTAGTAGGTGACGAAGTCGATCGTGTCGCCGTCGATGTCGCCTTCCGAGTACAGCCAGATCGGTTCGCCGGCCTCGTTGTAGGTGTACCAGAACAGCAGCGCGCGCTCGTCGGAGAAGATCTCGAGGTTGAAGCCGCTGCCGGACTCGGACGGCCGGTACCACGAGCCGCTGTAGGACGAGTCGATCGCCGCGGCCGGCGATGCCGCCGTGGCCGCGAGGGCGAGGACGGCGGTCGCGACGGTGCCGCGCAGGAAATTCGCTGGATGCATCGTGTTCCCCTGTGGACGTTGGAATGCCGCGCAATGCTGCCCGCCCCGCAGGCCCCGTGCAAGCGGTTACAGTGATGCAATCTGCATGGTCGTCAGGGGCTTGCCGAAGAACCCGGCGAAGCGTTATCCAGTTCACGATTCCACGGTGGATTCCATGCCCCTGTCGCCCATCCGACATCCGGCCGTCGTCGTTCTGCTGCTCCTGGTGGGGCTCGGCGCCGCGTGGCCGGCCAGCGCGCTCGACCCGGACAAGGCGTTCCACCACTACGTCCGCAACAACTGGAGCATCGAGCAGGGCCTGCCGCAGATCAGCGCGCTGTCGCTGGCGCAGGACCGGCAGGGCTATCTGTGGGTCGGCACGCAGGCCGGTCTGGCGCGCTTCGACGGCAACCGGTTCGTGAACTTCAACCCGGAGAACACGCCGGGGCTGCGCGGCATCTGGATCCACGACCTGCACGTCGACACCGACAACCGCCTGTGGATCGCCACCTACCGCGGCGTGTCGGTGCGCGACGCGGACGGCTTCCGCGCGCTGACGCTCGCCGGCAGCGATCCCGATCGCCTGCTCGACACCCGCGACCTGCAGGCGATGCCCTCCGGCGAACTGCTGGTGGCCGCGCCGGACGGCGTCTATCGCGTCGCCGGCGATCGCCTCGAACTCGCCTGGCCGCTGTCGCGGCCCGCGTCGACGCTGATGGCGCGCGGCGACGAGCTGTGGGTCGGCAGCCGCGGCCGCGTCTACCGGATGGCCGGCGCGCAGGTGCAGATGCTGCCGCTGCCCGACGGCGAGGACGCGACCACCGTGATGCACCTGCTGGAGGCGCACGGCCGCCTCTGGGCCGGCACCAGCGCCGGCCTGTTCTGGCGCGACGGCGACCGGTGGGTGCGGTACGAAGGCGGCGAGCCGCTGGCCGAGTCGCCGATCGAGGCGATGCACGTCGACCGCGACGGCAACCTCTGGGTCGGGCTGATCGAAGACCTGGTGCGGCTGCGCGACACGCGCGTGCAGGAGATCGTCGCCGGCGACCCGGCCGGCGAGGCGGTGCGCGCGATCTTCGAGGACCGGGAAGGCAATCTGTGGTTCGGCAGCCAGTGGCAGGGACTGTCCCGGCTCTGGAACGGCTGGACGCGGCGCTACGGCCCGCACGAAGGGCTGACCGACCCCATCCTGTGGTCGGTCGCGAAGGATCCCGACGGCGCGCGAATCTGGGTCGGCACCAACGACGGGCTGGACGTGTTCGAGGACGGGCGCTTCCGCCGCGTCGTCGACGGCGACGACCTGCCCCATCCCAACGCCTACACGCTGCTGCCCGAGGCCGACCGGCTGTGGATCGGCACCCGCCGCGGCGTCGCGACCTGGGACGGCACGACGCTGCGCACGCCGCCGGAACTGACGCCGCTGGCCAGCGCGCAGATCAACGGCATCCTGCGCGACAGCCGCGGCGCGCTGTGGTTCGCGACGACGCAGGGCCTGTACCGGCTCGCGCAGGGGCAGCTCTACCAGTTCGGCGCGGCCGCCGGCCTGCGCGATCCGCGCACGCGCGTGCTGTACGAGACGCGCGACGGGCGGCTGCTGCTCGGCACGCAGTCGGGGCTGTACGAGATCGCCGGCAACCGGCTGGTCGCGCTGGGGCTCGAGACCGGGCTGCGGCCCGACCTCGACATCACCGCGATCCACGAACTCCCCGATGGCCGGCTGGTGGTCGGCGTGCTGAGCGAGGAGCTGTACCTGTTCGACGGCCAGGCCTGGACCGGATTCGGCCAGTCGCACGGGCTGCCGGTGAACTCGCCGTTCTTCATCACCGACGAGCTCGGCTATCTGTGGGTGGCCGGCATCCGCGGCATCTTCCGCGTGCCGCTCGACGACCTGACGGCGGTCGCCGCCGGGCGCGCGACGACCGTGCGCGGCGAAATGGTGCTCAACGAACGCGGCGACCGGCGCGGCGGCCAGAAGGGCTACTGCTGCAACGGCGCCGGCAACGCGAAGGGCTTCCTGCACGACGGGCAGCTCTGGCTGCCGTCGCGCGACGGGCTGGTGGCGATGGCGACCGCGGGCATCGTCCGCAACGCGGTGGCGCCGCGCACGCTGATCGAACGCGTGCGCGTGCAGGACGACTGGCGCGACGCCGACCCGGCCGCCGACTGGAAACTCGGGCAGGACGATCGCGACCTGAGTTTCGAGTTCACGGTGCTGAGCTTCCAGGACCCGGGCAGCAACGACCTGCGCTACCGGCTCGTCGGCTACGACCCCGACTGGCGCACGCTCGACGCGATCGACCGGCGCGTCGTCAACTACACCAACCTGCCGCCCGGCCCGTACGTGTTCGAAGCGATCGGCGCGAACAACGCCGACGTCTGGAGCACCGCGCCCGCGCAGCTGGGGTTCGCGATCCAGCCGCGGTTCCACGAGACCCGGCTGTTCCTGGTGCTGCTGGGCGCCCTGCTCGCCAGCGTGGTGTACGCCGGCTACCGGCAGCAGCAGTCGGCCCATCGCGACCAGCGCGAGGCGCTGGAGAACCTGGTGCGCCAGCGCACCGAGGCGCTCGAGGTGGCCAACCACCGGCTCGAGGACGCCAGCCAGACCGACCCGCTCACCGGCCTGCGCAACCGGCGCTACCTCGCCGGGCAGATCCCGGCCGACATCGCCTACTACGCGCGCGAGGCGCTGCGCGGCGGCGCGCGCGACGGCGCGATGGTGCTGGCGCTGCTCGACCTCGACCACTTCAAGGCGGTGAACGACCTGCACGGCCACGCCGCCGGCGACCGCGTGCTGCAGCAGCTGGCGCAGCTGCTGCAGCAGAAGGTGCGCGTCGGCGACTACGTCGCGCGCTGGGGCGGCGAGGAATTCCTGCTCGTGTTCCGGCCGCTGCCGCCCGCCGACCTGCCGATCCTCGGCGACCGGCTCGTGTCGGCCGTGGCCGAGCACCGCTTCGACATCGGCGCCGCCGAACCGCTGCGGCTCACCTGCTCCGTCGGGTTCGTCGAATGCCCCCTGCTCCGCGACGCCCGCGGCGCCCCCGGCTGGGAGCAGATGGTCGAACTCGCCGACCGCGCGCTCTATTACGTCAAGCGCCGCGGCCGCAACGGCTGGTGCGCGTTCCGGGCCCCGCCGGGGGCGGACCCGGAGGTGCTGTCGAAACTGCTGAATGAAGACCCGGATCCGTTGCTGCGCAGCGGGCGGGTGCTGCGTGTGTGTTCGCCGGATCTGGGGAGCTGAAGAAAAGTATGGATGTTGGAGATGGGAGGGCGGAGAAGGTAGTCGCGGCGGACGTGGGGGCCCGTCGCGACGACTACTTTCTCCGGACTCCAATCTCCAATCTCCCGACTCGGCTCCTGCCATCACGGGGGTGATGCCGGGAGGCCCGCGCGGGCCTATGCTGGGCGCCATGGGCGAACGCGGCCGGCGGGTCGGGATCTTCGTGGTGCTGGTGGCGCTCTATGTCGCCGGCGGCGGCTATTCGACGCTGCTGATCGAAGGCCCCGGCCAGGTCGCGCTGTTCTGGCCCGCGTCGGGCGTCGCGCTCGCCGGTGTCGTGCGTTACGGCCTGCGCTGGGCGGCGTTCGTGCCGGTCGGCGGCCTGCTGGTGCACCTGCTGTTCGACCCGGTGCCGGCGGCGTTCCTGGCGTGGTCGATCGCGAGCAATACCGTCGGCGTGCTGTTCGGCGCGTGGCTGGTGCTGCGCGCGCCGTCGCACGATCCGCTGACGGTGCGATTCGGCCTGCGCGCGCTGGCGGGCGGCGCGTCGATGGCGGTGGTCAGCGCGTGCATCGGCACGTTCGGGATGCTGCAGGCCGGGATGGTCACGCTCGACGCGGTGCCGGCGGCCGCGCTGCGCTGGCTGCTCGGCGACCTGCTCGGCGTCACCAGCGTCGCGCCGGCGATGATGCTGGCGCTGTCGCGGCGCAATCCGCGGCTGAGTGCGCCGGGCGGTTCCGACTACGCGCCCGAGCACGAGCGGCTGCTGTGGAACATCGCGCTCACCGCCAGCTTCCTGCTGATGGCGTGGGGCGGCAGCCTCGGCGGCCACTACGCACTCGGCCTGGTGGCGTTGCCGCTCGGCGTGCTCGTGTGGAGCGCGATCCGTTTCCGTCCGCTGCACACGGCGATCGCGATCGCGGTGACGATGCTGCTGATCGCCGGGCTCGCGGGGTTCGGGCTCGCGGGCTATCCGGCGCCGTCGGCGCCGCGCGACGGCGTCAACCTGCTCGCGTTCCTGATCGTGGTGTCGGCGCTGCCGATGATGCTGGCGTTCGCGATGCACCAGCAGCGCGTCACCGCCGAGACGATGCGGCTGCGCGCGAGCATCGACCCGTCGACCGGGCTGCTGAACCGCGTCGCGTTCGAGGAAAAGGTGCGCGCGGCGCTGGCCGACCCGGCGGCGCCGCCGATGGCGCTGGCGTACGTCGACCTCGACCATTTCAAGCTGATCAACGACACCGCCAGCCATGTCGCCGGCGACGCGGTGATCCGCGGCATCGCCGGCGTGCTGGAGGCGACGCGCCACCGCGAGGACCTGCTGGCGCGCACCGGCGGCGACGAATTCGCGGTGCTGCTGCGCAACTGTTCGCCGATGGTCGCCGAGGACCGCGTGCGCGGGCTGCTGCGTGCGATCGACAGTTACCGCTGCGGCTGGGACGGCCAGATGCTCGGCAGCACCGCGAGCGCCGGCCTCGTGTCGTTCATGCCCGGCCAGGGCGAGTACGCGCAGCTGCTGTCGCAGGCCGACGCCGCGTGCTTCACCGCGAAGGAACAGGGCGGCAACCGCGTCTGCCTCGCCAGCGTCGACGGCGGCGAGCTGCTCGACCGCACCGCGGCGATGCGCTGGGTCGTGCGCATCCGCGAGGCGCTCGAATCGCGCTCGCTCGACCTGTACTGCCAGAGCATCGTGCCGCTGCGGCACGACGATCGCGGCCGGCATTTCGAGATCCTGCTGCGGCTGCGCGATCCGCGCACCGGCGAGACGATGATGCCCGGGCAGTTCATGCCGGCGGCCGAGCGCTTCCAGCTCGGCACGCGCATCGACCGCGAAGTGGTCACGCGCACGCTCGCGTGGCTGGAAATGCACCCGCGCGCGGCGGCGACGGTGTCGACGTGCGCGATCAACCTGTCGGGCGAGGCGCTGTCGGACGAAGGGTTCCTCGTGTTCCTCGCCGACCGGCTGCGCCGCAGCCCGTTCCCGGCCGACCGGCTGTGTTTCGAGATCACCGAAACCAGCGCCGTGCGCGACCTCGCGCGCGCGCAGCGGTTCATCACGCATCTGCGCGAACTCGGCTGCCGCTTCGCGCTCGACGATTTCGGCACGGGCTTCTGTTCGTTCAACTACCTGCGCGCGCTGGACGTCGACTATTTCAAGATCGACGGCAGCTTCGTGCGCGACATGGATTCCTCGCCGCTGGCCGAAGCGGTGGTGCGCTCGATCAACGAGATCGCGCACGTGCTCGACAAGCGCAGCATCGCCGAGCACACCGAGTCGGACCGCGACCGGCAGGCGCTGATCGCGCTGGGCGTGGATTACGCGCAGGGGTTCGCCATCGACCGGCCGCGGCCGATCGAGGAGTACTTCGCGGCGGTCGAGGCGGTGGCGTGATTCCGCGGAGCGTGGCGGGTCGCGTCGCGGCCTGGATGGCGTCGGTCGCGATCGGGGCGCTGGTATCGCCGGCCGTGGCGCGCGCCGACGACGCGGCCGCCGAACTGCGCACGCTGCGGCAGGGCTCGGCGCTGCTGGTGATCGCGCGCAACCGCTATGCCGGGCCGGTGGAAGTGGAGCTGACCTCGGCGCGGCCGGTCGCGTCGGAACCGGCGCTGCCGCGGCGTTACGAGCTGCCGCCCGGCGCGCAGGTGGAACTCGCCCGGCTCGCCCCGACGGCCACGCCCGACCTGCGGCTGCGCACCGTGCCGGGCACGCCGTACGCGCAGGCGCGCGACGTCGTGTACTCGCTGCCGGTGGAGGAGTCGGTGTTCCGGCTCGGCCAGGGGTTCCATGGCCAGTTCAGCCACGACGACGCGGCGAACCGGTACGCGGTCGACCTGGTCGTGCCCGAAGGCACGCCGGTGCTCGCCGCGCGCGACGGCGTGGTGATGCACGCGACCTCGGGCTTCCGCGAGGGTGGTGCCGAAGCCGGCCTCGCGAAGCGCGCCAACCTGATCCGCGTGCTGCACGACGACGGCAGCATGGCGCTGTACGCGCACCTGCAGGAAGGCGGGGTGCTGGTGCGGGCCGGCCAGCGCGTGACGCTCGGGCAGGTGATCGGGCGCTCCGGCAGCACCGGCTATTCCACGGGCCCGCACCTGCACTTCGCGGTGCAGGTCAATGGCGGGATGCAGCTGGAATCGGTGCCGTTCCGGATGATCGGGCCCGCGGGATTTCTGGGGCTGTGAGCCGCTCCTACGGGTCCGGCGATCGTGCGAGACTTTCGGCCCATGGATACCCCCCTCCGCCGCGTCGCGCGGCTCGCCCCCCTGCTGCTGCTCGCCGCGTGCGCCACGTCGCCACGCGATCCCTCGCATTCGCGGTCGATCGACCGGCCGCTGCCGACCGCCGGCGAAGCCGTGCGCGTGCACGAGGCGTTCCTCACCCCGCCGCTGCCGGCGCTGGAGATCGATTCGGTCGCCGCGTGGGTCGCGCCCGACGGCGCGCCGTGGCTGATCTCGACCGCGAAGGAAACCCACCAGCTGGTCGTGCACGACGGCGACACCGGCACGTTCGTGCGCACCGTCGGCCGGCGCGGCACCGCGCCGGGCGAGTTCGACCGGCCCAACGGCATCGCGGTGTACGCCGACCGCGTGTTCGTCGTCGAGCGCGACAACCATCGCGTGCAGGTGCTGTCGCTGCCCGATTTCGCGCCGCTGGTGTCGTTCGGCGCCGAGGTGCTGCGCAGCCCCTACGGCCTGTGGATGCACGAAACCGCGCCCGGCCAGCTGGAGCTGTTCGTCACCGACAGCTTCATGGCCGATTACCGCACCGAAACCGTGCCGCCGATGCACGAACTCGACCAGCGCGTGAAGCGCTTCCGCGTCGCGATCGACACGCCGGTGCCGACCGCCACGCTGGTCGGCCACTTCGGCGACACGACGGACGCGGGCGCGCTGCGGATGGTCGAATCGATCGCCGGCGACCCGGCGCACGACCGGCTGCTGATCGCCGAGGAAGACGTGCGTGTCGGCACCACGCTGCGCGTCTACCGCATGGACGGCGCGTACACCGGCAAGGACCTGCCGCCGCGGCACTTCCGCGCCCAGGCCGAAGGCGTCGCGCTGTGGGCGTGCCCCGACGCCGGCGGCTACTGGATCACCGCCGACCAGTCGAGCGACCGCACCGTGTTCCACCTGTTCGACCGGCAGTCCCTCGCGTTCGTCGGCAGCTTCGCCGGCGACGAAGTCGCGCTCACCGACGGCATCTGGCTGCACGCGAGCGGCACGCCCCGGTTCCCGGCCGGCGTGCTGTATGCCGCGCACGACGATGCGGGGGTGGGGGCGTTCGACTGGCGGGAAATCGCCGCGGCCCTGGGGCTGCGGGAAGACTGTGGGGCGTAAAAGGCGGATTGGGGATATCCGCCCTTGAAACCCCTATAATTCGCGCCCGCTCGCAGTCCCCCCTCCCATGCCCTCCCACACCACCGAAACGCGGCGGCGCCGGACCTTCGCGATCATTTCGCATCCCGACGCCGGCAAGACCACGCTCACCGAAAAGCTGCTGCTGTTCGGCGGCGCGATCCAGATGGCGGGGTCCGTGAAGGGCCGCAAGGCCGCGCGGCATGCGACGTCCGACTGGATGGCGCTGGAGAAGGAGCGCGGCATCTCGGTCACGAGCTCGGTGATGCAGTTCCCGTACGAGGGCCGCATCGTCAACCTGCTCGACACGCCGGGCCACGCCGACTTCGGCGAGGACACCTACCGCGTGCTCACCGCGGTGGACAGCGCGCTGATGGTGATCGACGTCGCCAAGGGCGTCGAGGAACGCACGATCAAGCTGATGGAAGTGTGCCGGCTGCGCGACACGCCGATCATGACGTTCATCAACAAGCTCGACCGCGAAGGCCGCGAGCCGATCGAGCTGCTCGACGAAGTCGAAAGCGTGCTCGGCATCCAGTGCGCGCCGGTGACGTGGCCGATCGGCATGGGCAAGCGCCTGAAGGGCGTCGTGCACCTGCTCACCGGCGA
>CBIHMN010000036.1:0-11670 GCA_966211005.1 uncultured Arenimonas sp. | reverse complement strand
GCCCACCGACGCCGCCGCCGGCGCCCGCCCCGTGGCCGCGGGCGCGGCGGGGGAAGCCCCATCCAGCGCGATCACCGCCGCCGAGCCGCCGCTCAGGCCCTCCACCCGCAGGCGCGCCGCTTCCGCGAGCGCGCGTTCCGCGTACGGACCGACACGGACGCGCAGCGCCGGCTTGCCGTCCACCGACACGTTCTCGGTGCCCACCGGCAGCTTCGCCGCGCGCAGGCGGTCGGCCAGCGCGCGCGCGTTGTCGAGGTTCGAGAACGTGCCGACGTTCACCGCGTAGCGGCCCGCGGCCGTGGTCACCGGCAACGGCGCGGCCGGCGCCGGGACGGGCGTTTCCACCACCGGTGCGAGGTCGGGTCCCGCGGTCGAAGGCGGTTCGGGAACGACCGGCTCGCCGGTGGCCGGGTCGACGGCCGCCAGCGGGGCCTCGTCGGGGGCCTCGACCGGCGCGTCCGGGTCGAAGTCGACGCGCGGCGCCGCGGCATCGGGATCGACCGTGACGGTGGTCGACGCGTCACCGGTCGGGAGCACGGCGTCGCCGCGCGGGGCGGTGGGCGCAGGCAGTGCCAGCGGGACTTCTCGCGTCTCGAATTCGGCGTCCGGCGCGGCGGGCGCATCCAGCGGAACGCGGGCCGCGCCCTGGTTCGCCGGATCCGGGCCCTTCAGCAGCATCGGCAGGAAGATCATCGCCAGCGCCACGAGCACCGCGGCGCCGATCAGGCGCTGTTTCAGGGCGGATTCCATCGGTCGTTCGCGTCCGGCCGGAAGGGATGCGAATTATAGCCGGGATGCCGCGTCGCCCGATTCAGCCGCTCGCGTGCGGTTCATCCGCGGCGAGCGCGTCGGCGACGGTGTGGAACGAGCCGAACACCAGCACGCGACCCGCCGGGCCGATCGCGGCGGCGGCGGCCGCGCGGGCCGTGGCGAGGTCCGGGTGGGCATGGATGCGGCCGGGCGCGACGACGGCCGCGAGCCGCCGCACCAGCTCGTCCGTCGCGAGCCCGCGGGCGCCGGCATCGACGATCGGGCCGACGTGCCACGCTTCCAGGCCGGGGTCGAGCACCGCCGCGATCGCGGCGATGTCCTTGTCGGCGAGCGCCGAGAACACGGCGACGGTCGGCTTCGGGTTCGCGGCGAGCCAGCCGGCGAGCTGCCGCGCGGCCTGCGGATTGTGCGCGACGTCGACGACCGTTTCCGGCCGGCCGCCGAGGCGCTGCAGGCGCCCGGGCGCGCGCGCGGCGGCGACGCCGGCGACGATGGCGGCGTCGTCGATCGGCAGGTCGAGTGCGCGCAGCGCGGCGATCGCCGCGGCGGCGTTGTCGCGCTGCGACGGCGCGGCCATCGCCGGCGCCGGCAGGTCGATCGCGTAGCCGGGCTCGCGCCAGCGCCAGCGGCCGTCACCGAGGTCGTCGACCAGGTAGTCGGCCTGCCCGCGGATCGCGAACGCGCCGAGCGCGTAGGCGCGCCGCAGCACCGACGAGGGCGGGTCGGGCTCCGCCAGCACCGCCGGCTTCCCGGCGCGCAGGATGCCGGCCTTCTCGGCCCCGATCGCCTCGCGGTCGGCGCCCAGCCAGTCCTGGTGGTCGAGGTCGACGGTCGTGATGATCGCGACGTCCGGGTCGACGAGGTTGGTCGCATCGAGCCGCCCCCCGAGCCCGACCTCCAGAATCGCGACGTCGATAATCTGCTCTGAGCAGATTAAAAAGGCGGCGAGGGTGCCGAATTCGAAGTAGGTCAGCGGGATGGGGCCGCGGGCGGCTTCGATGCGCTCGAACGCGGCGATGAACGCGGCATCCGTGGCGTCGACGCCGTCGATGCGCAGGCGCTCGTTGTAGCGCAGCAGATGCGGCGAGGTGTACGCGGCGACGCGCAGCCCGGCGGCGCGGGCGATCGCTTCGACGAAGGCGACGGTCGACCCCTTCCCGTTGGTGCCGGCGACGGTGATCACGTGCCGCGCCGGCTTGCCGAGCCCGAGCGCCCGCGCCACCGCCCCGACGCGCTCCAGGCCCATGTCGATGGATTTCGGGTGGATCTGCTGCTGGTAGTCCAGCCACTGGGCGAGCGAGCGCTTCATGCGCGCATTATCGACACGCGACGGCGCCCTGGCACCTGCGCGCCGGGTTACCCTGTCGGCCTGAAAACACCGGAGCCCGCCGTGGCGAAGCCGAATTACTCGTTCGAAAAGCGCCAGCGCGAGCTCGCGAAGCAGAAGAAGAAGGCCGAAAAGGAAGCCGAGAAGGCCGCGCGCAAGCGCGCGAACACACCCGCGGAGCATCCCGACGGTACCGAGGCGGAAGACCCGGGCACCGCGCCGGGGGACGAATCGCCGACGGGGTGAGTGCGGCGTCGGGGTGATCGCGGCTGAAGCCGCTCCTGCAGGCCGCTCCTACAGGGCGCGGTGGACGGATTCGCCGAACAGCGGGGTGTGGTGCGCGCAGTCGTTCAGGCGCACGACGTCGAGTTCGTCGACCGAAGCGCCCTCGAGCAGGTTCAGCGTCGTCGGGGCCTGCCGGAACGACCACAGCCGCGACAGCGGCAGGCCGAGCACCCGGCACAGCAGCACGCGGTTGACCGCGTCGTGGGCGACGACGAGCAGGGTGTCATCCGGCGCGAGGCCTTCGCAGGCGCGTGCCAGCGCCGGCCAGGCGCGGTCGAGCACGACGCCCAGCGACTCGCCGCCCTCGCCCGGCATCTGCACGCTTTCAGGCGCATCGCGCCACGCCTGCAGCCCGCGCGGGTCGCGCGCGCGGATCTCGGCCGCGAGCAGGCCTTCCCAGTCGCCGTGGCCGATCTCGGCGAAGCCGTCGTCGAGTTCGAGCAGCGCGGCCCGCGAGCCGAGCGCGAGTTCGGCCGTGCGCCGCGCCCGCGCGAGTGGCGACGCGACCGCGCGCGAGATCGGCACCGGCGCCAGCCGCTCGCCGAGCGCGATCGCCTGCGCTTCGCCGACCGGCGAAAGCGCGATGTCGCGGCGGCCCTGGTAGCGGCCCTCGGCATTCCACGGGGTTTCGCCATGGCGGGCGAGCAGGATGCGCATCAGAACTGCTCCATCGAACGGATGCCGGGAATGCCGCGCAGCGACGCCAGCTGGGCCGGCTCCACCGGCCGGTCGACCGTGATCGCCGCGATCGCGCCGCCGTCGCCGGTGGCGCCGAGCGAGAAGTTGACGATGTTGACGCCCGCGGCGCCGAGGTGCGAGCCGACCAGACCGATCACGCCGGGACGGTCGTCGTTGCGCATCAGCAGCAGGTGCGCGAGCGGGTCGAAATCCAGCTCCACGCCGTCCAGCCGCACGACGCGCGGGCCGCGATGCAGCGTCGCCTCGATCCCGCGCACCGCGCCGCCGCCTTCGACGCGCAGCTTCAGCAGCCGGTCGAAGCCGTCGCCGTCGCCGCCGAGTGTCTCGGACACTTCCAGTCCGCGCGCCGCCGCTTCCTGCAGGGCGTTCACCGGTGTCACCCGGCCCGACGCGGAGCCGAGCAGCGACGCCACCAGCAGGCGCGTCAGCGGGCGCGGGTCGAGACCCTCCGTGCGGCCGGCGTAGACGACCTGCAGCTTCACGGGCGCCGGCACCAGACGCGATGCGAGCCGGCCGAGCGCCGTCATCAGCGGCATCCATGGGCCGACCTCGCGCGCGGTTTCCGGCGTCAGCGGCGGCAGGTTCACGCAGCCGGCGACGGCGCCGGTGGCGACGAAATCGATCACCTGCCGCGCGAGGATCGTGCTCACCGCCTGCTGCGCCTCGCCGGTGCTGGCGCCGAGGTGCGGCGTCAGGATCAGCTTGGGATGACCGCGCAGCGGCGAATCCTTCGGCAGGGGTTCGGTCGCGAACGTGTCGAGCGCGGCGCCGCCGAGATGGCCGTCGTCCAGCGCCTGCAGCAGTGCCGCCTCGTCGACGAGCCCGCCACGCGCGGCGTTGACGAGGAACGCGCCCGGTTTCATCGCGCGCAGACGGGCGGCGTCGAGCAGGTTCGTCGTCTCTTTCGTGCGCGGCACGTGCAGCGTCACGACGTCCGCCCACGCGAGCAGCGCGTCGAGCGTCATCAGCGGCACGCTGCCCTTGCCCGCCGCCGCCGCCGGCAGGAACGGATCGAACGCCGCCACGTCCATGCCGATGCCCAGCGCCTTGCGCGCGACGGTGGCACCGATGCGGCCGAGCCCGACCACGCCGAGCTTCTTGCCTTCGAGCTCGAAACCGGTGAGGCCGGCTTTCGGCCATTCGCCGGCCTTCATGCCGGCGTCGGCGCGCGGCACGTGGCGCGCGAGCGCGAACAGCAGGCTCAGCGCGTGCTCGGCGGCCGCGAGGGTATTGCCGTCGGGCGCGTTCATCACCGCGATGCCGCGGGCGGTCGCCGCGTCGACGTCGATGGTGTCGACGCCGGCGCCGGCGCGGCCGATCACCTTCAGCTTCGTCGCGCCGGCGAGCGCTTCGGCGGTCACCGGCGTCGCCGAGCGCACCAGCAGCGCATCGACTTCGCCGAGCCTCGCGGCGAGCTCGGCCGGGTCCTTGATGGGGTCGGAAACGTCCACGTCCCAGCCGGCCGCGCGGAACAGCGCCAGCCCGTCTTCATGGATGCCGTCGCAGGCGAGTACGCGCATGGGGAGTTCGCTCCGGGTCGGGAAAGGGGACCCGCTCCGCGCCCGGGGGCGCGCGACCATCGGAGCACCGACGCGGAGGCGGCGGCGTGAACCGCGGGTCTGGAGACGGGGCTGAAGCCAGCATGGGAGTCCAGGACCAACGCCCGCACGATAGCGCCGCCCGCGCGCCACCCGCAATCGCCGCATGACCTTCGACCTATGTCCGGCCGGGAGTGAAGGTCCAGAATCGGCCGGCCCGACCGCCCGGCGGCGGCACTCCCTTTCCCTTGCGGCCCGCCAACGGGCCTGGAGCCTGCTCGTGACCCTTTCCCGATTCAAACCCCTCGGCCTCGCCCTCGCCGTGAGCGTCGCGCTGGCCGCGTGCCAGAAGACCGATGCCCCGGACGCGACCGTCGCGGCCCCGGCCGAACCGGCCGCGCCCGCGGTCGACCTGTCGACGCTGAAGACGCAGTCGATCGCGTTCACCGCGGCGGACGTCGACCCCGAGATCTCCGCCTGCGTCGATCTCGGCGCGCACGTCAACGGCAAGTGGCTCGCCGCCAATCCGGTCCCGGCCGACCGCACCACGTGGGGCAGCTTCGAAGTGCTCGGCGAGCGTTCGCTCGAGATCCAGCACGCGCTGGTGCAGAACCTCGCGAAGCAGGACGGCGCCACCGGCACCGCCAAGCTGATCGGCGACGTCTGGGCCACCGGCATGGACGAGGCGACCATCGAAGCCGCCGGCATCACGCCGATCCAGCCGCTGCTCGACGAGATCGCGGCGCTGCAGACGCAGGAGCAGATCGCGCAGTACCTGCGCGAGAGCAACGCCGAAGGCCGCGGCTTCGTGTTCGGCTTCGGGCCGAGCCCGGACTTCAAGAACCCGGAACTCAACATCGCCTACGCGAGCCAGGCGGGCCTCGGCCTGCCGGACCGCGACTACTACTTCGACGACCAGTACGCCGAGATCCGCGCGAAGTACGAACAGCACATCGCCAACATCCTGGCGCTCGCCGGCGCCGACGAGGCCACCGCGAAGCAGCAGGCCGCCGACGTGATGGCGTTCGAGACGCGCCTCGCGAAGGTGTCGCTGTCGAACAAGGAGCTCTCGCGCGACGTCGAGAAGTACTACAACCCGGTGACGCTGGCCGAGGCCGACGCGGTCTCGCCGAACTTCCCGTGGACCACGTTCTTCGAATCGCAGGGCCTCGCCGCGCCGGAGATGTTCTCGCTCGCGCAGCCCGACTTCCACGAGGAAGTCAGCGTGATGCTCGAGGACGTGCCGGCCGCGACCTGGCAGGCGTACCTGCGCTACCAGACGGTCGACAGCGCCGCGCCGTTCCTGTCGAGCGCCTTCGCGCAGGAGAACTTCGACTTCTACAACAAGACCCTGCGCGGCCAGCAGGAAATGCAGCCGCGCTGGAAGCGCGTGCTCAACACGATCAACGGCCAGATGGGCGAGGCGCTGGGCGAGGAATACGTCGAGGTCGCGTTCTCGCCGGAAGCCAAGGCGCGGATGGAGCAGCTCGTCGCCAACCTCGGCGAGGCGCTGAAGGCCCGGCTCGAGAAGCTCGACTGGATGGGTGACGACACCAAGGCGAAGGCGCTCGAGAAGTGGGCCGCGTTCACGCCGAAGATCGGCTACCCGGACAAGTGGCGCGACTGGAGCGGCCTGAGCACCAGCCGCGACAGCTACGTCGGCAACCTGATGGCCGCCAACGAGTTCAACTACAAGTGGAACCTCGCCAAGATCGGCCAGCCGGTGGACAAGACCGAGTGGTCGATGAGCCCGCAGACGGTGAACGCGTACTACAACCCGCTGGCCAACGAGATCGTGTTCCCGGCCGCGATCCTGCAGCCGCCGTTCTTCGATCCCGAGGCCGACGACGCGCTGAACTACGGCGGCATCGGCGCCGTGATCGGCCACGAGATGATCCACGGCTACGACGACCAGGGCTCGCGCTTCGACGCGAAGGGCAAGTTCGAGAACTGGTGGAGCGACAAGGACAAGGAAGGCTTCGGTGCGCGCACCGACCAGCTGGTCGGCCAGTTCGACGGCTATCGCTCGATCGAGGACCTGCCGGTCGACGGCACGCTGACGCTCGGCGAGAACATCGCCGACCTCGGCGGGCTCGCGATCGCCTACGACGCCCTGCAGCGCGAGCTGGAGAACAAGCGCGTCGGCGAGATCGACGGCTACACGCCCGACCAGCGCTTCTTCCTGAACTGGGCGACCGTCTGGCGCCGCGGCTTCAAGGACGAGGAGCTCAAGGTGCGCCTGAAGACCGACCCCCACGCGCCGGCGAACTTCCGCGCGATCGGCGCGCCGTCGAACCTGCCGGCCTTCGCCGCCGCGTTCGGCTGCAAGGAAGGCGACGCGATGGTGCGCACCGGCGACGATCACATCGTCATCTGGTGAACGGCCACCCCACCCGGTAGGAGCGGCTTCAGCCGACCATCGAGCGACACGAACGGCCCGGGATTCCCGGGCCGTTTTTTTTTCGCGGCTGAAGCCGCTCCTACACGCCGTTATCGCGGTGATTGCGGGCGGCCGGGATAGAATCCCCGCGATGAATCCCTTCGCACCCGGCCAGCGCTGGTTCTCCAGCGCCGAACCCGAACTGGGGCTCGGCACCGTGATGCGGCTGGCGGGACGCCAGGTGCAGATCGTGTTCACCGGCAGCGGCGTGGTGCGGATGTACGCCCTCGGCTCGGCGCCGCTGCTGCGCGCGGTGTTCCGCGCCGGCGAGCGCGTGCGGATCGGGGGCGAGGACAAGACCGTGCAGCGCGCCGAGCTGCAGGGCGAACTGATCGTCTACCACTGCGGCGACGCCGCGCATCCGGAAGGCGAACTCGACGCCGAACAGCCGGTGTCGCAGGCCGATTCCCGGCTGCTGTCGGGCCGCGTCGACCGCAACGACCAGTTCGAGTTCCGGCGCGAGGTGCTGCAGCGGCAGGCCGACGCGCGCGCGCACCCGGGCTGGGGCGTGCTCGGCGCGCGGATCGAACTGATCCCGCACCAGCTGCGCGTGGCGGCGATGGCCGCGCGCCGGCGTCCGCCGCGCCTGCTGCTCGCCGACGAGGTCGGCCTCGGCAAGACGATCGAGGCGTGCCTGGTCACCGCGCAGCAGCTCGCCAGCGGGCGCGCCCGCCGCGTGCTGGTGCTGGTGCCGGAGAGCCTCGTCAACCAGTGGTTCGTCGAACTGCTGCGTCGCTTCAACCTCGCGTTCGCGATCTACGACGAGGAGCGCTGCGAGGCGATCGAGCAAGGCTCACCCAGCTCCAATGTGTTCGACGACGAGCAGTGCGTCATCGCCTCGGTCGACTGGCTCGCCTCGCACGAGCGGCGCGCGAAGCAGGTGCTCGACGCCGGCTGGGACCTGCTGCTCGTCGACGAAGCGCACCACCTCGTCTGGACGCCCGAGTTCGCGAGCCCCGGCTATGCGCTGGTCGAAGCGCTGTCGCTGCGCACGCCGGGCCTGCTGCTGCTCACGGCGACGCCGGAACAGCTCGGCCTCGCCGGCCATTTCGCGCGGCTGCGGCTGCTCGATCCGGCGCGTTACACCGACCTCGACGCGTTCCGCGAAGAATCGCGGGGCTATGTCGCGCTGTCCGGGCTGGCCGCGCGGCTCGCCGGTGGCGAGCCGCTCACCACCGGCGACGCGCAGGCGCTGGCGACGCTGTTCGCCGGCGAAGAAGAGGCGATGGGCCAGCGCCTGCTGAAGATCGCCGGCGGCGATGCCGGCGAACGCGAAGCGCTGCTCGCGGACCTCGTCGACCGCCACGGCACGGGTCGCGTGATGGTGCGCAATCGACGCGCGGTCGGCGACGAGGACGCGGGTGATGCGCTGACCAGCGCGGTCGGCGGCTTCCCGCGGCGCATCGCGCACGTCGAACTGCTGCCGGCGACCGACGACCTGACGCTCGAAGGCGGCTTGCGCGCCGAGTTCGCGCACGACGTCGGCGAAACCGACGACGAGCCCGAGCACGATTTCGCGAAGGACCCCCGCACCGACTGGCTGCTGCGCACGCTCGACGCGATCGCGCCGGCGAAGGCGCTGCTGCTGTGCCGTTCGCGCGCGAAGGTGCAGGCGCTGGAGGAAGCGCTGCGGCTGCGCAGCGGGCTGCCCGTGGCACGCTTCCACGAGGACATGAACCTGCTGCAGCGCGACCGCAACGCCGCGTTCTTCGCCGATCCCGACGGCGCGCGGCTGCTGATCGCGAGCGAGATCGGTGCCGAGGGCCGCAATTTCCAGTTCGCGCAGCACCTGATCCTGTGGGACCTGCCGCTGCATCCGGACATGCTGGAGCAGCGGATCGGCCGCCTCGACCGCATCGGCCAGCACGGCGACGTCCACATCCATACCGCCGCGGTGGCCGGCAGCGCGCAGCAGGTGTTGCTGCGCTGGGTGCACGAAGGCCTCGATGCGTTCAGCGGCGCGCTCGCCGATGGCCGCGAACTGCTGCGCGCGTTCGCGGCGGAGCTGCTGCAGCTCGCCGACCAGGACGCCGACGCGCGCGAACCCGCGCTCGACGAGCTGCTGGCGCGCACGCGCGAGAAACACGCCGAGCTGGCACGGATCATCGCCGAAGGCCGCGACCGCCTGCTCGAATTCGGCAGCCGGCGCGGTGGCGGCGACGAGCTGCGGCGCGCGCTGGCGGCCGACGACGCGCAGGCGGCGATGGACGACTACCCGCTGCGCCTGCTGGAAGCCTTCGGCGTGCATCACGAGGCGCTGGGCCCGAACCTGTGGCTGCTCGACCCGGAATACGTCACCGTCGACGGTTTCGAGGAACTGAAGGCCGGCGCGCGCGAGGCCACGCTCGACCGCGCCACGGCGCTGGCGCGCGACGAACTGCTCTACCTTCGCGGCGACCACCCGCTGCTGCGCTCGGCCGCCGACCTGCTGCTGTCCGGGGAATACGGCGGCGCCGCGGTGCTGGTCGACGACTCGCTGCCGCCGCGCACCGTCGTGCTGGAAGCGGTGAACGTGCTCGAATGCGTCGCCCCGCCGGATCTCGACATCCCGCGCTGGCTGCCGGCGGCGCCGCTGTCGGTCGCGGTCGACACGAAGCTGCAGGTGCGCCCCGGCTTCGTCCCCGGCGAACGGGCGCGGCTGCGCGCCGGCGACCGCCTGATCGACCTCGGGCCGCAGCGCAAGGTGCTCGCGGCGCTGGTGCCGCCGATGCTCGAGCGCGCGCGCGAAGCGGCGACCGACGCGGCGAAGGAACGCATCGACGCGGCGATCGCCGCCGCCGACGCGACGCTGTCCGCCGAACTCGCGCGACTGGCCGCCCTCGCCCGCGTGAACCCGTCGGTCCACCCGGAAGAACTCGCGGCGCTGGCCGCCGAACGCGAGGCGGTGCTGGCGGCGTTGCCGGCCGCGCGGCCGCGCGTCGACAGCCTGCGGCTGGTCGTCAGTACCGACTTCCTGTCGCTGCGGCGCTAGTTCACCGAGCGCAGGCGGGGCTTCTTCGGCCGCCCGCCGCCGAACGGCGGCCGGCGCTGCCAGTAGCGGATCACGAGCCAGCCGGCGAGCATGCCGCCCAGGTGCGCGAAGTGCGCGACGCCGTCGCGCGTCGACGACAGCCCGAACAGCAGCGCGATCACGCCGAACACGATCGCCAGCGTGCGCGCCTTCATCGGGATCGGCGGGATCAGCAGCATCATCTCCCGATGCGGGAACATCATCGCGAACGCGATCAGCAGCCCGTACACGCCGCCCGACGCACCGAGCGTCGGCCCGCCGCCCTGCCCGGACAGCCCGCTCGAAGCCAGCGCCAGCTGCACCACGGCGGCGCCGATCACGCACAGGAACCAGAACGTCAGGAACCGCTTGCGGCCCCAGTATTCCTCGAGCGACGCGCCGAACGTCCAGACGCCGAGCGCGTTGAACAGCAGATGCCCGAGGTCGGCATGCAGGAACGAATACGTCACCAGCTGCCATGGCATGAAACCGGCGCTGATCACGCCACCGTCGGCGGCGCGGAAACTGAATTCGCCGAACGGCCACAGCATCAGCATCCGCATCGCCTCGAGGCCGGCGACCTGCTGCAGGAAGAAGCCGACGGCGAGGGCGATCAGCAGGCCGAGGGTCGTCGGTGAGGTGCGCATGGCGAAATCCGCGGAAAACCAGCGGCCATCATAGCGGCGCGCGACGGCTCAGGCTCCCGGCACCGGGCCCCACATCGCTTCGTCCAGCGTCGCCGCGGCCCGCAGTCCGCGCACGCGCCCGGCCTGCACGACCACGCCTTCCGCCCGCAGCCGCTGCACCTGTTCGTCGAAACCGGCGCTGCCCGGCGGAAACGCGATCCGCCCGTCGGAACGCAGCACCCGGTGCCACGGCAGCCCCGGCTCGTCACCGGCCGACAGGATCCGCGCGACCAGCCGCGCCCGCCCCGGCAGGCCGGCACGGCGCGCGACCTCGCCGTAACCGGCGACTTCCCCGGCCGCGATCGCCTTCACGGCGGCGAGGATGCGCCGCCGGTTCTCGTCGGGACGCGCGGCGGCGGTGGGCATCTTCGGCATCGGCGGGCTAGGATAGCCCTCCCCCGCGACCGCGTGAGCGTCATGCAGAACTTCGAGCAGATCCGCAGCCATCTCCAGGGCAAGTACAAGGTCACGGTGAGCGATCCGTACCTGGTGTGCGTGCAGCTCTCGCTCGACAAGGGCCGCCGGCACCAGAGCATCTTCCTGTCGGAGATGGTCGGCGAGGACGGCCGCGAGATCCTGCGCGTGAGCACCGTCATCGCCCCGATGACCGGCATCGATCCGCGCCGCATGCTGCAGTTCAACTGGCAGTCGCGCGTCGGCTACCTCGCCATCGGCGATCTCGACTCCGTTCCTTATCTCCAGATGTGCGAGAACCGCCCCTACGACACGCTCACCGCCGCCGAGGTCGATCGCCTCGTCCTCGAGATCGGTGGCATGGGTGATCGCATGGAGTCCCTGCTGTCGGCGGGTGGCGACCTTTTGTGAGTCGGTGACCGGCCGCACCGCGCTGCGTGTGTCCACTTTCGCCTCGGTGAAGCCTTTTATCTCGGCGAAAGTGGACACACGCATCGCGGCACGTCCGCACGATTCCCTGC
>CBIHMN010000035.1:0-11683 GCA_966211005.1 uncultured Arenimonas sp. | reverse complement strand
TACGAGCAGCGCATCAACGCGACCAACTACGCGCTGACGCACGACGACGGCATGGACATCCACTACGACGACGCCGACGTGATCCTCGTCGGCGTGTCGCGGTCGGGCAAGACGCCGACCTGCCTGTACATGGCGCTGCACTACGGGGTGAAGGCCGCCAACTACCCGCTGACACCCGACGACCTCGACGTGGCGGAACTCCCGAAGCGGCTGCGCGCGCACCGGCGCAAGCTGTTCGGGCTGACGATCGAGCCGGTTCGCCTCGCGTCGATCCGCGCCGAACGCAAGCCGGGTTCGCGCTACGCGCAGCTCGAGACCTGCCGGTCCGAGGTCGCCGCGGCCGAAGGGATGTTCCGCCAGGAGGGCATCCCGGTACTCAGCACGACGCACACCTCGATCGAGGAAATCGCCGGCAAGGTGCTCGCTCAGCAGGGCATCCACCGCCACATGTTCTGAGTGCCGGCGCGCGGGAGCCGCGTGCTAGAGTCCGGCCATGTCCCCGCCGGCCCGCGACCGCCGTGTGCTGCCCCGCATGACACGCTTCGCGTGGCTGATGGAGACGTACGGCGAGAACTTCGCGCGGCTGACCCGGATGTTCCAGCCGCAGTCGCTGCCGGAGGGCCGTTACGCGTCGCGGGTCGCGGACGGGCTGGAACTGCTGGTCGAAGTGCTCGCGCAGCATCCGTACACGGTCGAGATGCGGCTGAGCTACCGGATGCACGACACCGTCACCGGCCAGCCCGATCCGTCGGCCTACGTGCGGCTCTACCGCGACGCGCGGCAGGCCGAGGTGACGCACTGCTACGTCGGCCGCCACTGGCGCGACGTGCTCGGCATGGAGGCGAGCATCGCCGCGGTCGTCGGCCATCGGGTGCGGATGAACAGCTTCCTCAACAAATGGCTCGACTACCTCGACGGGCAGGGCCACGGGCCGCACACGCTGTCCTCGCTGGAACCGGCCTCGTCGGACCAGGTGGACGTCGCCTGCGCTTGACGCCTTCGCGGCGCCTCTCTAAACTTCGCGTCTTCCTTCGGTGGGGCTATAGCTCAGCTGGGAGAGCGCCACAATGGCATTGTGGAGGTCATCGGTTCGATCCCGATTAGCTCCACCACCGAATCAAAGACTTCGCTGTCCACGTCCCCATCGTCTAGAGGCCTAGGACATTACCCTTTCACGGTAGCGACCGGGGTTCGAATCCCCGTGGGGACGCCAGCGCAGCGATGTCAGGAAAGCCCGGCCGACGCCGGGCTTTTTGTTTGCGCGCGTTTTGCGCGGGGACGGGCGGCGGGGGATCATGCGCGCCGCGCGACAGGGGACAGCGATGGAATTCAGCGTCGAGGCATGGGCCGCGTTCGCACCGGGCATCGGCGCGGCGCCCGAAGCGTGGCGGGCATGGGCGCGCGATCCCGTGCCGCCCGCGGGCGACGACGTGCCGCCGCTCGCCGGGATGGCGCCGATGCAGCGCCGGCGCGTCGACCGCCTCGGGCGGATGGCGCTGCAGGTGGCATGGGACTGCCAGCCCGACGTCGACCCGGACGAGCCGCTGGTTTTCGCGTCGCGCCATGGGGATCTCGGGCGGACCTACGGAATGCTCGGCGCGCTCGCGCGTGACGAGCCGCTCTCGCCGACGCATTTCGGCCTGTCGACGCACAACGCGATCGCGGCGCAGTACTCGATCGCGCGCGGCCTGACGGGCAATTACGTCGTCGTTTCGGCCGGCGCGGCCTCGGCGGAAGCGGCGGTCGTCGAGGCGCTCGCGCTGCTCGGCGACGGTGCGCCGTCGGTCCTGGTCGTGGTTTACGACGGCCCGACGCCGGCCGACTACGCGCCGTTCCGCGACGAGCCGGAAGGCGACTACGCCTGGGCGTGGCGAGTCGTCGCGCCCCGTGACGGCCTGCCGGTGTTCTCGCTCGCCGCGGCGGCGCCGGAGGAAGGGCCCGTGGCGGGCGCCCCGTCGTCGCTGCCGCACGGACTCGAAGTGCTGCGGTTCTTCCTCTCCGGTGACGCCGCGCTCGCCGGCGCCGGGTGGTGCTGGCGCCGCCATGCGTGATGCGCTCGACCGGGCATGGCGCGTCGTCGCCACCGGCCTGTCGTTCGCCGCCTTCGGCCTCGGCGGCGTGCTGCTGGGCCTGGTCGTCTTTCCGGGGCTGCGGCTGGTGATCCGCGACCGTGCGCGGTTGCGGCGCGTCGCGCGCGCGGTGATCCGGCGCGCGTTCGCCGGCCATTTCGGGCTGATGCACCGGCTCGGCGTGCTCACGTGGGAAACCCGCGGCCTGGAAAGGCTCGACCGGCGCGGCCTGCTGGTGCTGGCGAACCACCCGACGCTGATCGACGTCGTGTTCCTGGTGTCCCGCATCCCCGACGCCGACTGCGTCGTGAAGTCGGCGCTGACCCGCAATCCGTTCACCCGCGGCCCGGTGCTGGCCACCGGCTACCTCTTCAACGACGACGGGGCGGGGCTGGTGGAGGACTGCATCGCATCGGTCCGGGCCGGCCACAACCTGCTGATCTTCCCGGAAGGCACCCGCACGCCGGCCGGGGCGCGCCTCGGGCCTCTCCAGCGCGGGGCCGCCAATATCGCTGTCCGCGGCGGGATCGACATCACGCCGGTAGTCATCCGATGCGCGCCGCGCACCCTTGGAAAGGGTGAAAAATGGTATCGTGTGCCTTCACGACGTTTTCACATTTCGGTCGAAGTCCTGCCGGACATCCCGGTCGCGGACTATCTCGGACCGGGCGTCGGGGAACCGATGGCCGCACGTCGTCTCACCGACGCGCTCGCGGCGAAATTCAAGATGGAGTTGGGACGTGCAGGCGCTGGAACCTGAAATCAAGCAGCTGATCATCACGACGATGTCGCTCGAGGACATCGCCGCCGACGACATCGACGCCGAGGCGCCGCTGTTCAACGAAGGCCTCGGGCTCGACTCGATCGACGCGCTCGAACTCGGCCTCGCGCTGCAGAAGCGCTACGGCGTGACGCTCGCCGCCGATTCGCAGGAAACCCGCCAGCATTTCGCCAGCGTGCGCGCGCTCAGCGCGTTCGTGGCCGCCCACCGGACGCTCTGAAGGCTCCGGGCCGACCGCCGAGTTCGCATCATGGACAAGCAGCAGATTCTCGACCGCATCACCGTCATCCTGCAGGAAAGCTTCGGCATCGCCGGCGAGCGCGTCCTGCCCGCCGCGCGGCTCGGCGAGGACCTCGACATCGACAGCATCGACGCGGTCGACCTGATCGTGCAGCTCAAACCGCTGCTCGGCGGCAATCTGCGGCCCGAGGCGTTCAAGGCCGTGCGCAGCGTGCAGGACGTCGTCGATGTGGTCCACACGATGATGCACCAGGACGCCGCGGCCGCCGTGGGCGGCTAACGATGCGCGCGACCACCGTCGTCGCGGCGGTCGCGACGATGGCTTATCCGTTCGCCGTGTGGCTGGGGCTCGCCCGTTTCGAGCCGCGCTGGCTCGCGCTCGGCCTGCTCGCGCTGGTCGTGCTGCGTGCCGGCGAGATGCGGTCGCGTCGCACGGCGCTGTTCGCGGGCCTCGGCGCCGGCGTGCTCGTCGTCGCGACGTGGCTGCACAACGACGCGCTGCCGCTCAAGCTCTATCCGGTGGTGGTCAACGCGACGCTGCTGGCCGTGTTCGCGGCGAGCCTGTTCCGGCCGCCGACGGTGATCGAGCGCCTCGCGCGACTGACCGACCCCGACCTGCCTCCGGCGGCGATCCCGTACGTGACGCGCGTCACGCAGGTGTGGTGCGCGTTCTTCGTCGCCAATGGCGCGATCGCCCTGTGGACCGCGCTGGCGGCGTCGGACGCGGCGTGGGCGCTGTACAACGGCGCGATCGCCTACGTGCTGATCGGCGCGCTGCTGCTGGGCGAGCGGCTGGTCCGGCCGCACCATGCGCACTGAACAGCGGCTGCCGCTGGCCGACGTCGCGACGCGCGGCCGGCGGGCTCCCGACCGGGCGGTGACGCCGGCGCTCGGCCATGGCGCGTGGCTCGCGCGGGTCGACGCGTGGCGGGAACGTTTCTCGTCGCTGCCCGCCGGCGACATCGCGCTCCATTTCGAAGACGCCGCCGAATTCGCGGGCGCGCTGTTCGGCGCATGGCATGCCGGGCGTACGCCGTGGCTCGCGCCCGATGCGTTGCCGGCGACGCGCGGGCAGTTGGCGGGGCGGGTGGTCGCGTTCGCCGGCGACGGCGGCGGTGATCTGCGCTGCGCGCCCGCACACGACGCCGATGCGGCGACGAGCGGCGATGCCGCGCCGCTTCGCGAGACGCTCGACGCGCGAGCCCACCGCCTCGTGCTTTTCACCTCGGGGTCGACCGGCGAGCCCGTGGCGATCAGCAAATCACTGTGCCAGCTCGACGCCGAGATCGACGCGCTCGAAGCGCGGTTCGGCGAAGGCCTCGGTGAGGCGCGGGTGCTCGGCACCGTATCGCACCAGCACATCTACGGGCTGCTGTTCCGCGTGCTCTGGCCGCTGTCGGCGGGCCGCGCGTTCGCGCCGCGGCGCGTCGCGTACCCGGAAGAGCTGGCGGTGCCCGGCACCGGCCCCGTGGTGCTCGTGGCGAGTCCGGCGCATCTCAAGCGACTGCCGGAGACGCCGGACTGGCGCGACTTCGCCGCGTCGCTGCGCGCGGTGTTCTCGTCGGGCGGGCCGCTGCCGGCCGATGCGGCGCAGGCCGTCCGCCGGCTCTGGTCGCGATCGCCGATCGAAGTGTTCGGAAGCACCGAAACGGGCGGCGTCGCGTGGCGCCAGCGCACGGAATCGGCCGAAGGCTGGACACCGCTCCCGGGCGTCGAATGGCGGCTGGTCGACGACGCGCTGCAGGTGCGCTCGCGCCATCTCGCCGGCGACGGATGGTTCGCCACCGCCGATCGCGCGCAGGCGGACGACGCGGGGGGATTCACGCTGCTGGGACGCGCCGATCGCATCGTGAAGCTGGAGGAGCGGCGGATTTCGCTCGACGCGATCGAACGCGGCCTGCTGGCCAGCCCGCTGCTGCAGGACGCGCGAGTCGTCGTGTTGCCGGGTCGCCGCGTCCGGCTGGGGGCGGTGGTCGTCGCCTCCCCCGATGGCGAGGCAGCGCTCGCGCGCGACGGCCGCGCCGTCGTGTCGGCGGCACTGCGTGCGTCGCTCGCCGACCGGATCGACGCGATCGCGGTGCCGCGGCGGTGGCGCTTCGTGCCGGCGCTGCCGGCCGACGCGCAGGGCAAGACGGGCGTGCGGGCGCTGCGGGCGCTGTTCCATCCGTCGATGCCGGCGCCGCATTGGGAACGCCGCGATTCCACCAGCGCATCGGCGCGCCTGCGTGCGGCGCCCGACGTCGCCGGTTTCGGCGGCCATTTCCCCGACATGCCGGTGCTGCCGGGGGTGGTGCTGCTCGACTGGGCGGTGCGCCTCGCGGCCGAGGCGTTCGGCCCCTGCGGCGTGTTCCTGCGGATGGAGTCGCTGAAGTTCCAGCAGCTCGTGCGACCCGGCGCGGACCTGCAGGCGACGCTGGACTGGCAGCCGGGCGTGCTGTCGTTCCGCTTCACGTCCGAGGCGGGCGTGCACGCCAGCGGCCGGATGCTGTTCGCGGCGGAGGCGGCCGCATGAGCGACACGTTCGCGCCGATGATCGTGATCCCGGTCTACGAACACGAGCGGGCGATCGGTCCGCTGCTGCAGCGGCTGCTGCCGCACGGCGTGCCGGTGCTGCTGGTCGACGACGGCTCCGGTGAACGGTGCGCCGCGGTGCTGCGCGAGCTCGCGGCGGCGACACCGTCGCGCGTGACGCTGCTGCGGCTCGACGCGAACCAGGGCAAGGGCGGCGCCGTGATCGCCGGCCTGCAGGAAGCCGGGCGCCGCGGCGCGACGCACGCGCTGCAGATCGACGCCGACGGGCAGCACGACGCCGCCGACGTACCGGCCTTCCTCGAGCACGCGCGCGCGGCGCCCGCCGCGGTGATCAACGGCCGCCCGGTGTACGACGCCTCGGTGCCGCGCGGCCGGCTCGTCGGCCGCTACGCGACGCACGTCTGGGTGTGGATCAACACGCTGTCGTTCGAGATCGCCGATTCGATGTGCGGCTTCCGCGTCTACCCGCTGCCGTCGACGCTCGCGCTGCTGCGGCGCCGGCGGCTCGGCCGGCGCATGGATTTCGACACCGAGGTGCTGGTGCGGCTGGTCTGGGCCGGCGTGCGCGTGCGCAACGTGCCGACGAAAGTGACGTACCCGAGTGACGGCGTGTCGCATTTCGACCTGTGGCGCGACAACCTGCGGATCTCGTGGATGCACACCCGGCTGTTCTTCGGGATGCTGCCGCGGGTGCCGCGCCTGCTCGCGCGCCGGATGGCGACCCGATGAGCGCGCGGCACTGGGCCGGCCTCGGCGAGTCGACGTTCGTCGGCGGCACGTGGTTCCTGTACGGCGTCCATCGCTGGCTCGGGCGCTGGCCGTTCCGGCTGTGCGCGTGGCCGGTGGTGCTGGCGTGGTGGCTCGCCAGCCCGACGGCGCGCGGTGCCTCGCGCGACTACCTGCGCCGGCTGCAGGCGGCGCATTCCGTGTTCGATCGCGAACCCGGCGTGCGGCAGTCGCTGCGTCATTTCTTCGCGTTCGCCGAGACGATGCTCGACAAGATGCTGGCGATCGCCGGCCGCATGCCCCCCGGCAGCCTCGTCTTCAGCGGCCACGAGCCGCTGCTGGCGGACGCCGCGCGCGGGCAGGGCGCGGTGATCGCGACCGCGCACATGGGCTGCCTCGAACTGCTGCAGACCGCCGCCGGCGCCCGCGTCGGCGGGCTGCCGGTGACGATCCTGGTGCACACGGCGCACGCGCAGCGGTTCAACGCGATGCTGGCGCGGATCAATCCGGCCTCGACGGTGCGCCTGATGCAGGTCACCGACTTCTCGCCACCGACCGCGATGCGGCTCGCCGAACGCGTCGCCGCCGGCGAATTCGTCGCGATCGCCGCCGACCGCGTGCCGGTGCAGGGCGACCGCCTGTGCCGCGCGGATTTCCTCGGCGCGCCGGCGGATTTCCCGTCCGGTCCGTACCTGCTCGCGTCGCTGCTGCGCTGTCCGCTGTGGATGATGTCGTGCGAGCACGAAGGCGACGGCTACCATGCGCGGCTCCGGCCGCTGGCGGCGCGGATCGAGCTGCCGCGCGGCCGTCGCGACGAGGCTCTCGACGCGTACGCGCAGCGCTTCGCCGACTGGCTGGAAAGCTGCGTCCGCCGCTCGCCGTACGACTGGTTCAATTTCTACCCCTTCTGGGAACGCGTACCCCATGCCCGCCATTCCGACTGATTCCGCGACGCTGACGATCGACGGCCGCCCGCTGCGGCTGGAGGAGGTCGTCGCCGCCGCCCGTGGCGCCTGCGCCACGCAGCTCTCGCCCGAACCGGCGTTCCGCGAGCGCATCGTGCGCGGGGCCGACTTCGTCGACCGGCTGATCCACGAGGACGGCGTCGTCTACGGCGTCAGCACCGGGTACGGCGATTCGTGCACCGTCGCGATCCCGCCGGCGCTCGTGGCCGAACTCCCGCACCACCTGTACGCGTACCACGGCGTCGGCCTCGGGCGGTTCCTCGATCCGGAGGAGACGCGTGCGGTACTGCTGGTGCGGCTGCAGTCGCTGGCGCAGGGCGTGTCCGGCGTCAGCTTCGGCCTGCTGCGCCAGCTGCAGGCGCTGCTCGCGCACGACATCCTGCCGCTGATCCCCGCCGAGGGTTCGGTCGGCGCGAGCGGCGACCTGACGCCGCTGTCGTACGTCGCCGCGGTGCTCTGCGGCGAGCGCGACGTGTGGCATGCCGGCCGCACGATGCCCGCCGCCGAGGCGCTGGCGATGCACGGCCTGGTGCCGCTGCGGCTGCGACCGAAGGAAGGGCTGGCGATCATGAACGGCACCGCGGTGATGACCGCGCTGGCCTGCCTGGCGTGGCAGCGGGCGGACTACCTGTGCCGGCTGTCGACGCGCATCACGGCGCTCAATGTCGTCGCCAGCGCCGGCAACGCGCATCACTTCGACGAGACGCTGTTCCGCGCGAAGCCGCACCCGGGCCAGCAGCGCGTCGCCGCGCGCCTGCGCACCGACCTCGCGTCGGACCGCCCGCCGCGCAACGAGCAGCGCCTGCAGGACCGCTATTCGCTGCGCTGCGCGCCGCATGTGATCGGCGTGCTCGAGGACGCGCTGCCGTGGCTGCGCGCGAACATCGAGAACGAACTCAACAGCGCCAACGACAATCCGCTGATCGACGCCGAGCAGGAAATGGTGCTGCACGGCGGCCACTTCTACGGCGGCCATGTCGCGTTCGCGATGGACTGCCTGAAGAACGCCGTCGCCAACCTCGCCGACCTGCTCGACCGGCAGATGGCGCTGCTGGTCGACGCGCGCTACAGCCACGGGCTGCCGGCGAACCTGTCGGCGGCGAGCGGCGAGCGCGCGCCGCTGAACCACGGGCTGAAGGCGCTGCAGATCGCCGCCTCGGCGTGGACCGCCGAGGCGCTGAAGCTGACGATGCCGGCGTCGGTGTTCTCGCGCAGCACCGAGTGCCACAACCAGGACAAGGTGAGCATGGGCACGATCGCGGCGCGCGACTGCCTGCGCGTGCTCGAACTGGTCGAACAGGTCGTGGCGGCGCTGCTGGTGACCGCGCGGCAGGGCATCGCGCTGCGCCGCGCGCACGAAGGCAGCGCGAAGCTCGCCCCCGAGGCCGAGGCGATGTTCCTCGATCTCGAGGCGCGCATCCCGCTGATCGTCGAGGACCGCGCGCTGGATACCGAGCTGCGCGCGCTGCTCGCGGCGATCCGCGCCGAGGCGTGGGCCCTGTATGCGTGAGCACAGCGCCACGATCGAACTGAGCCCGGCCTTCCACGACCTCGATCCGATGGAGGTGGTCTGGCACGGGAACTACATCAAGTACCTGGAGCTCGCGCGCTGCGCGCTGCTGCAGTCGTTCGACTACGACTACCCGCAGATGCGCGAATCCGGCTATCTGTGGCCGATCGTCGACCTGCGCACGAAGTACCTGCGTTCGGCGCGCTTCGGCCAGCGGCTGCGGGTGACCGCGCGACTGGTCGAATGGGAGCTGCGGATGAAGATCGGCTACGAGATCCGGGACGCCGGCACCGGTGAGCTGGTCACGCGCGCCGAAACGATCCAGGTCGCGGTGGACGCGGCGAGCGGCGAGATGTGCTACGCGTCGCCGCCGGTGCTGCGGCAGCGGCTGGGGATCGACCCGTGAGGCCGTTCGTGGCCCGTGTCCTGTTCGCCGCCGGCCTCGCGCTCGCCGCCTGCCTGCCGGCGACGGCGTCGGATGCGGCGGCTTCCGCGCTCGACGGCATCCGCGCGCGCCTCGCACGGCCCGCGGTCCTGCGGGGCGGGTTCGAGCAGGAGAAGCAGTTGCAGGGCTTCCGCGTTCCGCTGCGTTCGCGCGGCACGTTCGTGCTCGTGCGTGACCGCGGCATCGCCTGGGACACCGCCGAACCGTTCGCTTCGTCGACCGTGCTCGGCCGCGAGCGGCTGGTGACGACGCTGCCGGACGGCACGACGCGCGTGCTGCTCGATGCCGGCGAGTCACCGGCGACCGCGGCCGTCAACGCGCTGCTGCTGGCGCTGGTGGCGGGCGATCTCGACGCGCTGGCGCCGCAGTTCGAGCTCGAAGGCGCACTCGGCGACGACGGCGCCTGGACGCTGCATCTGACGCCGCGGCCGGGACCGCTGCAGCGCGTGTTCACCGGCATCGACCTCGCCGGCGACGCGCATGTGCGCGAGGTGCGCATCGCCGAAGCGGCGGGGGATCGCAGCACGATCCGCTTCGCGGGGCTCGCCGAGGCACCGTCGGCCGATGCCACGGAGCTCGCGCGCTTTGAGTGACCTCGCGCCCGCGTCGCGAGACGTCGCGCCGGCCGCGGCGGGGCAGGGCCTGCCGCCGGCACGGCCGCGACGCGCGTGGGCGGCGTGGTTCTGGCTCGCGTGCGTGCTGGCGCTGGCCGTGCAGCAGGCGGGTTTCTGGCGCGAGGCCCGGCTCGATACCGACGTGCTCGCGATGCTTCCGGGCGCCGTCGACGACCCGCTGCTCGACGCGGCCAACGCACGCATGGCCGACGCCGCGACCCGGTCCGTCGTGGTGCTGTTGTCCGGAGACGACTGGGCGCGGACGCGGGCAGGCACCGAGGCGTTCGTGGCGACGCTCGCGCGGGATGGCGTGCTCGCCGGAACCGAAGCCGGCGACGCCGGTCTTGGTGCCGCCATCGACCTGCTTCGCCCGCACCGCGACGGACTGCTGACGCACGCGCAGCGCGGGCAGCTGCGGACGCAGTCGCCGGAAACGCTCGCCGAACTCGCGCTGGCCCGCCTGTTCGCGCCGGGCGCCGGCGGCGGCTTCGGGCGCTGGCAGGACGATCCGCTCGGCCTGTGGCCGGCGTGGTGGCAGGCGCGCGCCGGCCGCGGGCTGATGGAGCGTGACGGCCTCGTCGCGCTGCACGCGGAAGAGCGCGACTGGGCGGTGTTGCGGCTCGAGAGCACGGCGCCGGCCTTCCGGCTCGACGGGCAAGCTCGGCTGCGCGGATCGCTCGACCGCGCGGCCGCCGCGGCGAAGGCGGCCGGCGGCGCGCTGCGGATCGTGCAGGGCGGCGTGCCGCTGCATGCGGAGGCGGCCGCCGTGCGCGCGTCGTTCGAGGTCGGAACGATCGGCCTCGGTTCGCTGCTCGCCGTGGTGACCCTCGTCTGGCTCGCGTTCCGCAGCCCGCGGCCGATGCTGCTGGTCGCGCTGTCGCTGTTGATCGGCACCGCGGCCGGCGTCGCGGCCACCGCGCTCGTGTTCGACCGCGTGCACCTGCTGACGCTGGTGTTCGGCGCCAGCCTCGTCGGCGTCGCCGAGGACTACGGCATCCACTACTTCGCCTGTCGCCAGAGCCAGCCGCAGGTCGCGCCGCGGGCGCTGATGCGTTCGCTGCTGCCGGCACTGGCGCTCGCGCTGGGCACCAGCGTGCTCGCGTACGGCGCGCTCGGCATCGCGCCGTTCCCGGGGTTGCGGCAGATGGCGGTCTTCGCCGCCGCCGGACTCGCCGCGGCGTTCGCGACGGCGGTCCTGTGGTTCCCGTGGCTCGACCGTGGCGTGCCCGCCCACAGCCGTTTCGCCGCCGCGGTCGCCGGCAGCCTCGCGCACTGGCCGCGCTGGCGGCCGACCGCGGCCGGCTGGCTCGCCGCGGCACTCGTCGCCGCGGTGATCGCGGGCGGACTGCTGCAACTGCGCGTCGACGACGAGCTGCGCGGCCTGCAGGCTTCGCCACCGGAACTGATCGAGAGCGAGCGCCGTGTCGGCGCGCTGCTCGACCTGCCGAGCCCGGCGCAGTTCTTCCTCGTACGCGGCCCCGATGCCCAGACCCTGCTTCGGCGCGAAGAGGCGCTGACCGACGCGCTCGCGGCGGAAGTCGCGGCGGGCCGGCTGGGCGGCTGGCGCGCGGTGTCCGACTGGGTGCCGTCGCAGGCGCGGCAGGCGAGCGACGGCGCGCTCGTCGCCGCCGCCGAGCAGGCCGCGCTGACGCGCGCCGCCGCGTTCACCGGCGAGCCGTTCGCCGCCGCGGATCTGCAGCGCGCGACCCCGTCGGACGGCCTCGCACCGGAAGCCTTCATGGCGCAGCCGATCGCGGCGCCGCTGCGTGCACTGTGGCTGGGCGTCGTCGACGGCGGGCAC
>CBIHMN010000034.1:0-11723 GCA_966211005.1 uncultured Arenimonas sp. | reverse complement strand
CTCCCGCCCCGACCCGCGCCCGGCCGTCGCCGTGTGCTGCGCACGCTGGTGCCGCCGAAATTCTTCGATTTCTGGGCCTCGCACGTCAGCCGCACGTTGAGCTTCGAGCGCCCGCTGGCGCGCGTCGTCGGCCGCACGCCGGCCTCGTCCGACGCGGTGACGCTGGTGCTGAAGGCGAACCGCCACTGGGCCGGCTGCGCGCCGGGCCAGCACGTGATCGTCGGCACGGAGATCGACGGTCGCCGCGTGAGCCGCAGCTACAGCCCGACGCGCGTCGACGGCCGCCGTTTCGAGATCACCGTCAAGGCGATCGCCGGCGGCAAGGTCAGCCGGCACCTGTGCGAGGCGGTGCGCGTCGGCGACGTGCTCGATCTCGGCGACACGTTCGGCGGCATGGCGCTGCCCGACGACGCTTACACGCCGCAGCTGCTGCTCGCCGCCGGCAGCGGCATCACGCCGATGATCGCGTTCGTGCGCCAGCTCGCCGCGCGCGGCATGCCGATGCCGGTGACGCTGCTCTACTGGGCGCGCACGCGCGCCGAACGGTGCTTCGTCGACGAGCTGCGCGCGCTGGCCGCGCGCGATCCGCTGTTCACGGTGCGCTTCGTGCTCACGCGCGAAGCCGCTGCGGCGGCCGACGAGGCCGAAGGCCGCATCGATGCCGCGTCGCTCGCGAAGCTGGTGCCGGACGCCGCGCAGCGCCACGTGTCCGCATGCGGCCCCGGCGGCTTCGTCGAAGCCGCGCGCACGCTGCTCGCCGCGCGCGCGCGCACCTTCCAGGCCGAAGCGTTCACCGCGCCGGCACGACCGGCCGGCGACGACGGCACCGTGCAGGTGACGCTCGCGCGCAGCGGCCGCACGCTGACCCTGCCGCGCGGCATCTCGCTGCTCGCCGCGCTGGAAGCCGAAGGCGTTAAGCCGAAATCCGGCTGCCGGATGGGCCTGTGCAATACCTGCGCCTGCGGCAAGCGCGCCGGCACCACGCGCCATCTGCTCGACGGGCTCGAGGATGCCGAGCCCGCCTCGGCGCTGCGCCTGTGCATCACCGCCGCCCGCACCGACCTCGTCCTGGATCTCTGATGGCCACCGTCCGCAACCGTTCCCTGTCGCGCCCGCAGCTCGACGCCTTCGGCGCCGAGCTAGACGCGCTGCGCGCCCGCACGCTCGCCTCGCTCGGGCAGAAGGACGCCGACTACATCCGCGCCGTCGTGCGCAGCGTGCGCTACACGGGCTTCGCCGGCCGCGCGCTGATCATGCTGGGCGCGATCGCCGGCGCGTTCGTGCCGTGGCTGTTCTGGCCGGCGCTCGTGCTCGGCACGCTGGCGCTGGCGTGGTCGAAGATCGTCGAGAACATGGAAGTGGGCCACAACGTGATCCACGGCCAGTACGACTGGATGCGCGACCCGCACCTGGACGGGAAGACCTACGACTGGGACATCGTCGCCACCGCCGAGTACTGGCGCAAGACGCACAATTTCCAGCACCACACGTACACCAACGTGCGCGGCATGGACGACGACATCGGCTACGGCCTGCTGCGGATCTTCCCGGAGCAGAAGTGGCGGCCGTTCCACCTCACCCAGCCGCTGATCGCGATCGTGTTCGCCGTGCTGTTCGAATGGGGCGTGGCGCTGCAGGACGTGCGGCTCGGCAGCGCGTTCTCGGGCCGCAACCGCGTCGCGCGGTTCTTCCGCCGGTTCGCGCCGGTGGGCCGCAAGATCAGCAAGCAGGTGCTGAAGGACTACGTACTGTTCCCCGCGCTGGCCGGCCCGTGGTTCCTGCCGGTGCTGCTGGCGAACGTGGTCGCCAACCTGCTGCGCAATCTGTGGACCTACGTGATCATCTTCTGCGGCCACTTCACCGCCGACGTCGAGACGTTCCCGAAGGAAGCGCTGAAGAACGAATCGCGCGGGCACTGGTACCTGCGCCAGCTGCGCGGCTCGTCGAACCTCACCGGCGGCAAGTGGATCGACTTCATGTCGGGCAATCTGAGCCACCAGATCGAACACCACTTCTTCCCCGACGTGCCGGCGAACCGGTACGCGGCGATGGCGGTGGACGTGCGCGCGATCTGCGCGCGCTACGGCCAGCACTACGACGCCGGTTCGCTGCCGGTGCAGTTCGGCCAGGTCTGCTGGCGGATCCTGCGGCACGCGTGGCCGAGCCGCGTGCCGGTGCCGGCCGCGGCATAAGCGGTCGGCGGGTCGCGTTCGCCCGCCGCGGTCACTCCCGTTTCACCGTCGCCGCGCACACTGGCGGCCGGACTTTCGCGGGAACGGAACATGCCTCACCGGCGGCTGCGGTCCGCTTCGATGACGCTCGCGGCCTGCGCGCTGCTCGCCGCCACCGGTTGCGCATGGCGCGGCGGGGCGAAGCCGTCGACGCCGGCCGCCCGGTCCGCGCCGTCCGCCACCCTGACCCCGCCCGAACAGGCCCTGCGCGACCGCGTGCGGGAGCTGCTCGCCGAGCGCATGGGCGAACACGCGGCACGCATCGACGTGCGCGTGGAAGGCACGAATCTGTGGCTCACCGGCCGCGCGCCCGACCGCTGGGAACGCGACCGCGCGCACGACCTCGCGCACGAGGTCGCCGGCGTCACGCGCGTGGACTCTTCGGGGATCGGGGTCGACTAGCGGCGCGCCGCGCGGCGGCGTGCGGTCAGGCGGAACCGTGCAGCGGCAGGCTGTCGAGCAGGTCGAAATCGTCGTCGGCCGACGTCGGGCCCGTTTCCCAGTCGGCGATCAGCTCGCGCGCCGTGTCCGCTTCGCCGTCCTCGACCACCACGCGCCAGCCGGGGCCGACCGGGGCGCCGGTACGCAGATCGGCCACGTTGGGGCCCAGCAGGTGCGCGGCGATGCCGGCACCCACCAGCAGGTCCTGCACGAGTTGGGCGTCGAGGGAGCTGTCGGCGGTGTAGACGGGGGTCATTTCGGTCTCGTCGGGTCCGCGCGCGGCTGCGGCGGATCGCTGTCATTTCCGGTCATCCCCGCGTTCCATTCCGTGACGGAGTTCACAAAATACCGCGGTTCCCGGCCTGTGGCGCCCCCCGGGCGACGAACGGCCCGTTCCGGTCGAAGGGGAGTGAAGGTGTAAACGCTTGCGCGCTTACACGCGCGATGGACAGCGCCGCGCCGACCATGGCGTTCCCGCTCCCCGAAGGAACTGTCATGAAGCTCCTCAAGCCCCTGCTGCTGACGTCGGCGATCGCGCTCGGCGTCGCCGGCTGCGCCACCACCACGTCGCCGACCGGCCGCACGCAGTACGTCGGCGCCGTTTCGCAGCAGCAGCTCAATCAGCTGGGCGCGCAGGCGTTCGCGCAGATGAAGCAACAGAAGCCCCAGAGCAACGATGCGCGGCAGACGGCCTATGTGCGCTGCGTCGTCAACGCGCTGGTCGGGCAGGTGGGCGGCGAGTGGCGGCAGCTCGGCTGGGAGACCGCGCTGTTCGCCGATGCCGACGCCAACGCGTTCGCGCTGCCCGGCGGCAAGGTCGGCGTGTACACCGGCATCTTCAAGGTCGCGAAGAACCAGGACCAGCTGGCCGGCGTGCTCGCGCACGAGATCGCGCACGTCGCGTCGCGCCACCACGACGAACGCATCACGCGCCAGGCCGGCGCGTCCGGCGCGCTGCAGATGGTGAGCGCGCTGCTCGGCTCGCGCTACGGCAGCGGCGCGCAGCAGCTGGCGACGCAGGGCGGCAGCCTGCTCGCGCAGACGGGCTTCCTGCTGCCGGGTTCGCGCCAGCAGGAAGTGGAGGCCGACGTGCTCGGCCAGCGCCTGATGGCGCAGGCCGGCTTCGACCCGCGCGGCGCCGTGGGGCTGTGGCAGAACATGGTCGCCGCCGGCGGCAGCCGCCCGCCGGAAATGCTGTCGACGCACCCGGACCCGAGTTCGCGCATCGGCGAGATGCAGCAGCGCGCCGCGGCCCTGGTGCCGACGTACGAAGCCGCGCGCGCCGCCGGCCGTCGCCCGAACTGCGGCTGACGCGCGCGCCCCGGAAGGGGACGGACGCCGCCCTCCGGGGCGGCGTTTCGTTGTCCGGTGCTACCTTCACCCGGGGGAAGCCTTCGCGAGGAACGCTGAAGATGATCGACGACATCCAGTACGCGGTGTACCTGCATGCGGGCGCGCTCGAATCGCTCGGCGAGATCGTGACGCCGTACATCGTGCAGGGCCCGAGCGGGCCGCACTTCGTCTGCACCGACATCGACACCGGCGGCGCGCTGTGCGAGCTGACCGTGGAACAGGTCGGCGAGGACGGCCGCAAGCAGCACATCGAACTGATGCTCCCGATCGCGATGATCAAGCTGGTGATGTCGATCGGGATGATCGGCAGCGGGTTCGGGTTCCGCAGCGAAGTGGTGGATCCGTCCGGCGAGCCGACGCAGTCGTGAGCGCGCCGCCGCGTCGCCACCGCTTCGTCGCCGAGTTCTTCGTCGTGATGCTCGGCGTGCTGTCGGCGCTCGTGCTCGAGCAGATCGTGCTCGACTGGCAGGAGCGCGCACGCCTCGCCGCGATGCACGCGGCGATCGACAGCGAAGTGGCCGATGCCGCGACGGTGCTGCGTGCCCGCGCGCAGATGTCGCCGTGCATCGAGGCGCGGCTGGATGCGCTGGCCGTCGCGCTCGACGCGCCGGAACTGCCGGCGTTCGAGGAGGTCGGCCGCCCGCCCTACTTCTTTTCCAGCCGCGCCGCGTGGAGCGGCGCGGCGCCGGAGCTGCTGTCGCGCCACCTCGGCGCCGAGGCCGCGCGCACCTACGGCGAGGTGTACCAGGGCATGGTCGAATTCGCGGCCCTCGGGCAGCGCGAGCAGGACGTGTGGGCGGTGCTGCGCACGCTCGAATCACCGCCGATGCCGCTGGACCCGACGCGCGTCTGGCGGCTGCGCGAAGCGATCGCGGCCGCGCGCAACGCGAACATGCTTTCGACGGCGATCTCCCAGCAGATGACGGCGCGCATCGAAGCGCTGCTGGGCCCGGTGCCGGCGACGGCGGACGACGCGCTCATGCAACGGGCCATCTGCCGCCCGCTGCGCGAACGGGGCGTTCCCCCAGGTACCGGGTGATGGACCTGAGTTCGTGGGACGACTTCCCGGGCGTGGAGGGCCCGCTCACGGCCGCACGGGAATCGCGATCGGCCGCATCGGCGCCCCGCTCGCGCCCCGCAGCTTGAGCCCGGCGCCGATGAACGCGAACTCGTAGACGCGATCGCGTGCCAGCGCCTCCAGATCCACCACCTCCATGATCGCCACGCCCTGCTCGGCCTGCAGGTAGGTGTGCACCGGCACCCAGTTGTCGGGTGTCTCGACCGGGAAGGTTTCCAGGCTGAGGTTGTCACTGCCGAGCAGCATCGCGCCCTGGGATTCGACCAGCCAGCGGGCGGCCTCGAGGCCGATGCCCGGCGGGTGCTCCATGTAACGGTCCTTGTCGCCGATGACCGCCATGCGGCCGGTACGGATGAAGACCGCATCGCCTCGCGCCAGCGACACGCCCTGGCGCGCGAGCGCACCCCGCAGGTCGGCAGGGAGGATGCGGTAACTGTCGGGCAACATCGCCACGCCCTTGTACGCGGCCACGTCCACCAGCACGCCACGCGCCACGACCGGCGGCAGCTGCTCGGCGCCACCCTTGTGCCAACCGGCATCGCCCTGGTGCGCCTGGTGATCGAAGCCGTTCCAGATGCGCCCGTCGAGCCCGAAATGCGACAGCGCGTCGATGTGCGTGCCGGTATGCGTGTACATGAGCACCGCATCGCCGGAATACGAAACCCGGCTGTGCATGGCCGCGCCGAGCCCGAACACGTCATCCACGCGGGTGCCTTGCGGCGTGTGGGTCATCCACAGCTGATAGGTGGGATCGCCGAGCTCCGACCAGCTGGGCATCGCCTTGTGGTACTCGACGCCGAGGTCGTAGACGCGTCCGCCGGACACGCGCGAGAGAATCGCGGCCCGCGAAGCATCGGTCATCAGATTGAGCCTGCCGATCTGGTCATCGGGGCCCCACGGGCTGCGCGCGGCCTGCGACCGGGTGTCGGCGACGGCGGCGCCGCTCGCGACGATGGCGGCGAACGCGAGGGTCACGGCGCGAGCGACGAGTTCATTGCGCATGGAACGTCTCCTTTCATGGACGGGAAGGGACCGGACCGCGCCCGACCAGGCGCATGCCGGCGAAAAGCAGGGCGAGCGCCAGCGTCATCCAGACGCTGGGCGTTTCGCGGTAGAGCAGGGCGGCCACGGCAGAGCCGGCCACCACGGCGACGTAGCCGATCTGGCTGAGCGCGATCGCATCGGCGCGTGCCTGCAGGCGGAAGAACAGCGGCGCGCTGGCGATCGACAACGCCACCTGTGCGAGCAGGATCCCGTCGAGCGACGTCCATGGCGCATGCGGCCACGCCAATGTCACACCGGTAGCGGCGCAAAGCGGCACGAGCCAGGCCAGTTGCGTCAGCGGTTGCACGACGGCGAGCTGCAGATCCGATGCATCGGGCGGTCGCAGCCGTTCGCGTACGAGGTTGCCGGTAGCGAGCAGCAGGGGCGTCAGCAGGGCCAGTGCCAGCCAGCGACCCTGGCCGGGCGCGAGGTGCAGGCCTATCCAGAGCAACCCCCAGGCACCGAGCCCGCCCACCAGAAGGCCGGCGAGGCGCGTGTGGCCCGGGTAAGTGCGCACCAGGGTCCAGCGCAAGGCGAAGGTGCACAGCGGCGAAAGGGTGAACATGGCGGCGTACGTGCCGGCGCCGATCCGCGGCATCACGACGAATCCGATCGCCGAAGGCCCCGCCAGCGACACCAGGCCAAGCAGTGCGCCGTAGCGCCAGTGGCTGCGCTTCCGCGGTAGCGGCTCGGCCGCGGTCGTCATCCACACGAGCAGGCCGGCGGCCGTGCCCGCCTGCAGCCAGAGCAGCAGCGCGAGCGGCGAAACGCCCGCCAGCATCACGCCTTTGCCCAGGACGGTCCCCGTCCCGATCAGCGCCCCGAGTGCGAAGGTGAGGGGCAGGACCGCGGAAGACGCGGCCGCAGGCGAAGGCAGGGACACCGAGGAGAGGCTGCGCACGGGGGAACTCCTGTTGACGGAGTCAGCCTAGACAGTCCATCCAAGGTTGATAATCCGAGGGAATGGAGAAAGACTGTTCGCCATGACGAACAATCAGGGCGTGGCCGCGGCGCTCGACGACCTCGTGGTTTTCGCGGCGGTCGCGGAGGCGATGGGCTTTTCGGCAGCGGCGCGACGACTGGGCGTGTCCAAGGCGATGGCGAGCGCCGCCGTGGCTCGCCTGGAGGCGCGGCTCGGGGTGCGGCTGTTCCAGCGCACGACGCGACGCCTGTCTCTCACCGAGGCGGGGCTTGCCGCCCTGCCTCACGCGCAACGCGCGGTGGTCGCCGGCATGGACGCCGAGGAGGCCGCCACCTCGCTGCGGACCACGCCGCGCGGACTGCTGCGCGTGAACGCCCCCATGTCGTTCGGCGTTCTGCACGTCGCCCCCGCGCTCGGCGAATTCACGCGCCTGTATCCGGACGTCAAGGTCGACCTGGTGCTCGACGACCGGGTCGTCGACCTGGTCGACGGGGGATTCGACCTGGCGGTGCGCATCGGCACCCTGGCGGATTCGTCGCTGGTGGCGAGCCGCATCGCCACCAACCGCAATGTGCTGGTCGCCTCGCCCGACTACGCGGCGCTATACGGGCTGCCGGATCGGCCCGCCGACCTTTCCCGACACCCGGCACTGGTCTATTCGCTTTCCTCCACCGGCGACGACTGGTCGCTGACGCGGGGCGGCCAGAGCGAATCCATCGCCGTCAGCGGGCCCGTGCGCGTCAACAGCAGCCTCGCGTTGCTGGCGATCGTGCGGCAGGGCCTGGGCATCGCGCGCATGCCGCGCTTCGTCGTCGACGAGGACCTGGCCGCGGGGCGGCTGGTTCCCGTGCTGCCCGAATGGAGGCTGCCGGAGCAGGGCATCCACGTCGTCACCACCGCGCGCGGCGGACAACCGGCGAAGACGCGGGCCTTCGTGGATTTCCTGCGCGCGCGTTTCGGCAGCGGCTGACGCCGGACTTCAGTGCGCCAGGCGCGGGTCCTGCGACAGGGCGGCGAACAGGAAATCGGTCAATGCCCTGATGCGCGCGACGCGCTTGAGGTCGGGATGGGTGAGCACCCAGATCTGCGTATCGAGTTCGTCCGGCGGCGGCCCCAGCCGCACGAGCCCCGAACGCGCATCAGCGAGGGGGCAAAGCAGCCAACCCGCGCCGATGCCGGTGTCCACCGCGCGGGCCATCGCGACCAGGCTGTCCAGACGCAGCACGATGCGCTCCGGCGCGATGTACTTCGCCATCCATTTCGCCGACATCAGGTGCGACAGCGCGGTGTCGTGACCCACCCAGCGATAGTCGGCGACGGTGTGCATCGGCCCGAGGGTCGCGAGGTAGTCGCGCGAGGCATACAGCGCCGTCCGAATGACGCCGGCGCGCCGGCCGACCAGATTTTCAGGGGGATGGTTCGAACCGCGCACGGCGACGTCCGCCTCGCGTTGCGTGAGGTTGAGGAAGGAATTGCCGGCGACCAGTTCCAGCCGCACCGCCGGATGCGTGGCCTGAAACCGGGCGAGCAGGGGCATCAGCAATTCCTGGATCAGCGCGTCGGGCGCCGTGATGCGGATGGTGCCGCCCAGCGCGAGATCGGCGCCGGTGACCCGGCGCTGCGCGGCGTCGAGCTGCTCGGGTACCCCGGCGACGTTCGCGGCCAGCTCGTGGCCCTTGGCGGTGAGTGCGTACCCGCGCGGCAGCCGGTCGAACAGACGCACGTCCAGCGCACGCTCCAGATTCGAGATGCGGCGCAGCACCGTCGAATGGTTCACGTCCAGCGCCCGGGCCGCCGCACCGATCGAGCCGTGCTCGCAGACCGCCAGGAAGTACTGGAGGTCGGCCCACTCCAGGCGCTCGGACACGGCGGTCTCCTCTGCGAATCTGCATAACCGATAGGCGGACTTTGCCAGTTCTCTCGCGGAATTGCCGAGCCTAGAGTGCCGACACCCAGTCCAGGACGCCCGCCATGAACGCGCTGACCCTTCCGACCCCGACGGCCGATGCCACCTTCCGCCAGTACGCCCTCCGGCGTGGTGACGGCATCGACCGGCTGGACCTTTCCGTGCATACGCGCCGGCGGCTCGCCGACCATGAGGTTCGCGTGCGCATCCGCGCCGTGGCGCTCAACTACCGCGATCTGATGGTGGCGCGCGGCGAGGCCGGCGCCCACGGCCGCCACGTCATCCCTGCCTCCGACGGCGCCGGCGACGTGATCGAGGTCGGCGACGCAGTCACCGCCCTGCGCGTCGGTGATCGCGTGATCAGCACGTTCTTTCCAGACTGGGCTGCCGGGCCGGTCACGGACGCGTCCGCGGCACGCGCGCTCGGCGGCACGATGGACGGCGTGCTCGCCGAGGAGGTGGTGCTGCCTGCCAGCGCGTGGGTGCCGATGCCCGCGCACCTCGACTACATCGAGGCCGCCACGCTGACCTGCGCCGGCGTCACGGCATGGCACGGACTGTTCGGGTTGGACCCGCTGCCGCCCGGCGGCACGGTGGCCCTGCTCGGTACCGGGGGCGTGTCGATCTGGGCACTGCAACTGGCGAAGGCCGCCGGCTTGCGCGTGATTTTGACTTCGTCCAGCGACGCCAAACTGGAACGCGCGCGTGTTCTGGGCGCCGACGCGACGGTGAACTACCGCGCGACGCCCGAGTGGGGCGCCGAGATCCGCGGGATCACCGACGGCAAGGGGGTCGACCGGGTGCTCGACATCGGCGGCCCCGACACGGTCGCGAGATCGATCGAAGCCGTGCGCACCGGCGGCACGGTGGCGATCATCGGCCGCCTCACCGGCAGCGCCCCGGCGCAGTTCGACCCGGCAGCGCTTTTCGGCGGGGCGAAGCGGCTCGCCGGCCTGATGGTCGGCAGCCGCGCGATGACCGGCGACCTGTCGCGCTTCGTCGAAGACAAGCGACTGCGCCCCGTCATCGACCGGGTGTTCCCGTTCGCGCGCGCGCGCGATGCCTACCGTCATCTCGCGCAGGGACGGCATTTCGGCAAGGTCGTGATCGTCGGCTGACCGGACCCGGAGGACGTGCGCTTCAGAGACGGATCCGGACGCGCCTCGCGATGCGCGCCCGTCCGCCGGATGCAGGCGTCGACGGGGCGCTCAGGCCTCGCCTCCCGCCAGCGGTCCGTGCGTCCGCTCGATCGCGACGAGGATCCGCGCGACGTCGGCTTCGGTCGTCGACCAGTTCGAGAAGGCCGCGCGGATGGCCGGGCGGCCGTGGAGCACGGTCGGCGTCATGAAGACTTCCCCGGTGCCGTTGATCCGCGCCAGCAGGGCGTCGCGCGCGGCGGCCCCGGGTTCGCGTGGCGCGAACGCGACGATGTTGAGATGGATCTCGTTGAGCACGTCGAAGCCGAGGTCGCGCAGGCCCTGTGCCAGCTGCCGCGCCTGGCGGCAGTTGTCCGCCACCCAGCGGCCGATGCCGGCGCGACCACGAACCGCCATCACCATCCACGCCGCGAAGGCGCGGAAGCGGCGTGAATTCTCCGGCGTGTAATGCAGCGGGTCGGGATCGTCACCCAGGTACGCGGAAGTGGCGGCGAAAACCTCCCGCTGCAGATCCGGACGCGTCGTGTAGACCATCGCGCTGTCGTACGGCACGTTGAGCCACTTGTGCAGGTCGACCGTGACCGAATCGGCCAGCGCGATGCCGTCCAGCCTGCCGCGCAGCGCGTCATCGAACGCCGCGAACAGGCCGAACGCGCCGTCGACGTGCAGCCACGCGCCATGCTCGCGGCACGCGGCCCCCACCTGCAGCAGATCGTCGAAGTCGCCCGTGTTGACCTCACCCGCGCTGGCGACCACCACCGCGGGCCCGACGTGAGCCCCCAGTGCGTCGCGCAGCGCCGCCACGTCCACTGCCGTGCGCCCCGGCCGCGTAGCCACCGAGCGCAACCGGTCACGCCCGATGCCGGTGATGGCCAACGCCTTGCCGATGCTCGAGTGCGCCGCGCCGGCGAAGACCGTCGGCAGCGAACCCGTCGCGCGTTGTGCCCATTGCCGCGCCGTGGCCATCGCAACCAGGTTGGCTGCGGTGGCGCCGCTGACGAAACGGCCACGCAAGGCGTCCGGCAACCCGAAATGCCGGGCGAAGGTCGCGACGGTGGCGGCCTCGAGGCTGGCGGCGATCGAGCCGAACTCGTTGGACACGTTCTGGTCCCACGCGCTGGCGATCCAGTCCGCCGCGAGCGCCTCGGGGGTGGCGCCCCCCGTCACGAAGCCCAGGTAGCGCGGGCCTGGCGAAGCCGAGAGATGCGGAACGATCGACTGCTCCACGAGGCATATCGCGGCGTCGAGACCCGTGCCATCGGGCGGCGCCGGCGCCGCCGGCATGGCGTCCGCGATCACCGGTCGGCGAGCGAGGCCGTCGAGAAACGAGTCCGCGAGACGCCGGGCGTGGTCGAGCGCGGCGCGATAGTCGTCGTGGGTAGCCATCCGGAAGCCCTCAGGGTCGGTCGCGGGAAGCGAGTTGCCGGCACGGCGCCGGGCAGTCGTCGCGGGAAAGCGAACCTGTGGCTTGCCACCACGGGAAGGTCAACCGGAAAGTCGTGTGGTGGCTATGGGCGGACCCGCAAAGTAACGCCAGCGCCTTGATTTACGCGGAATCCAAGAAGCGCTGATTTTGCAGATACCGCCAGAG
>CBIHMN010000033.1:0-11779 GCA_966211005.1 uncultured Arenimonas sp. | reverse complement strand
GGCGATCCGCTTCATGGCCGAGCGCGGTGTCGACCTGGCCGGCCAGTCGAGCAAGTCGCTCGACGATCTGGCGGCACTCGAATTCGACGCGGTGGTGACCATGGGCTGCGGTGACGCGTGCCCGTGGGTGCCGGCGCGTCGGCGCGAGGACTGGGCGCTCGCCGATCCGCGCGAAATGGACGACGCCGGCTACCGCGAGGTACGCGACGACATCGAGGCGCGCGTCCGGGCGCTGCTGGCGTCGTGAGCACCGCGCGCGTCTTTCCCGGCGACGGCGTGCGCGCGCTCGCCGCGGAATTCGCGGGCAGCGCGCTGCTGCTCGCGATCGTGGTCGGCTCCGGCGTGATGGGGGAATCGCTGTCCGCAGGCGTCGCCGGACTCGCGCTGCTGGCGAACGCGGCGGCGACCGCCGCCGGGCTTTGGGTGCTGATCGTGCTGTTCGCGCCGTCGTCGGGCGCGCATTTCAACCCGGCCGTGACGCTGGTCGCATGGCGGGCACGCGAACTGCCGGGAAGGATGGCCGCGGCGTACGTCGCGGCGCAGGTCGCCGGTGCCGTCGTCGGCGTGCTGCTCGCGCACGCGATGTTCGATCTGGACGTGTGGCAGCCCGGCGTGCGGGCGCGGACCGGCGCCGGCCAGTGGCTCGCGGAAGCCGTGGCCACGGCCGGCCTGCTGCTCGCGATCCGCCTCGGCGGTGCGCGGGCGCCGCGGGCGGTGCCGGCGCTGGTCGCCGCCTGGATCTTCGCCGCCTACTGGTTCACCGCGAGCACGTCGTTCGCGAATCCGGCCGTGACCCTCGCGCGTGCGCTGACGACCACGTTCTCCGGCATCCGGCCGCTGGACGTCGCGCCGTTCGTGCTCGCACAGCTCGCGGGCGGTCTCGCCGGGGCCCGGCTCGGGGCGTGGTGGGCGCGGTCCCCGTTGCCCGGAACGTCGGGGGCGTCCACGATCGTGGCCACCCCCGACGGAGCCGACCCATGATCACCCTGCTGTATGCCGCGCTGTGCACGCTGCTCGTCCTCGCGCTCGCCGGCCGCGTGATCGCCGCCCGGTGGCGGCACCGGGTGGGGATCGGGGACGGCGGCGTGCCGGAGCTGCAGCAGCGCGTCCGCGTCCACGCCAACGCGGTCGAATACCTGCCGCTCGCGCTGCTGCTGCTCGGCGGCATGGAACTCAACGGCTACGACGACGCCTGGATCCACGGCTTCGGCATCACGCTGCTGCTGTCGCGCCTGCTGCACGCGTGGGGCCTGAGCCGGCATGCCGGCACGAGCGTCGGACGCTTCGCCGGCACGGTGCTGACGCTGCTGCTGATGGTGGCGATGGCCGGGTTCGCGATCGCCGGATACGTGGCGCAGCATCAGTCCGGCGGGGCGTAGTCCGCACTCATCGCGGCGGCGCCAGCAGTTCCCGCCGGCTCAGGAATCCGTCCCCGTCGGCGTCCTGCCGGGCGAACTGGCGTGCGAAGCGCGCGCGGTGATCGGCGATCGTGATCGGCGTCGCGTTCGCCACATGCTGTTCCGAGGGCTGCAGCACGCCGTCGCCGTCGCGGTCGCGCTGGCGGAAGGCCCAGCTCATCTTCGCGAGGAACTCGTCGAGCGAAACACGGCCGTCGGCGTCGGTGTCGACGCGCGAGAACCAGTCGCCGGTCGACTGCGCGTCCACGGCGGCCGTCGCCGTGGCGGCGACGATCGCGATCGCGAGCATCAGCGCGGCAGTGCGCATACCGTGATCTCCTCGCGGTCGTGGTAGAGCTGCTTCGCGCGGATCGTCAGGGGCCGGCCCGCCTGCGTGGAGAACAGTTCGAGGCAGTCGCGCGTCTCGTCCCAGCGTTTCTTCATCGGCAGCTTCAGGTTGAAGATCGCCTGGCGGCACCAGCCTTCGCGGAACCACGTCGCCATCCGCGCGGCGACCTTCTTCGGCGACTCGACCATGTCGCAGACGAGCCAGTCCACCGTCTTCGGCGGCTGCCAGTGGAAGCCGTCGGCGCGGATGTGTTCGATCACGCCGGTCTCGAGCGCGCTCGGCGCGAGCGGGCCGTTGTCGATCGCCGCGACGCGCACATGCCGCTTCGCCAGCACCCAGCTCCAGCCGCCGGGCGCGGCGCCGAGGTCGGCGGCGGTCAGGCCGGGCTTCACCAGCGCCTCGCGTTCGCGCGCGTCCAGCAGCGTCAGCAGCGCTTCCTCCAGTTTCATCGCGCTGCGGCTCGGCGCGTCGGCATGCGCACGCAGCCGCGGTACGCCGAGCGGCCACGGCGATGCGTCGCCGGGATCGGCGGCGGCGAGCAGCGCGTGGTCGCCGGCGAGCAGCAGCACGTGCAGGCGCGGCAGGCGCGGGTCTTCCCGGTCCGTGAGCAGGCCGCGCTGCCGCAGCGCCGGGCGCAGCGCGTTGCCTAGCGCGCGGGCGAGCCCGGCCAGCGGCTTGCCGTCGTCGGTGTCGGGGTGCTCGACCCAGACGTCGCCGTGGCGGCCGCGGCCGCCGAGCGCGGCCATGATCGGCGCGATGCGGTCGCTCGTGTCCATGCCGGCGACGTCGGCGAGCAGGCGCAGCTTCTGCCGCGCGAACACCAGCGTCGACCACGGCAGCGCCGCCGACAGCGCGCGGGCGTCGTCGACGCCGAGGAAGCGCACGAACCCGTCGCCGCGCCGCGCGTTCGCATAGCCGGCGAATCCGGCGGCGGCGGCGCGCTCGCCGAGTTCGGCGGCCAGCTCGGGTTCGAAGCCGGCGCGGCAATACCCGAGCAGTCCGTCAGTAGACGACACCGGACTCGCCATAGTCGCGCAGCACGTCGCGCGCGTGCTCGCGCATCAGGCCCTGGTGCACGGCGATGCCGCGGCGTTCGAGTTCGCCGGTCCAGTCGGCCGGCAGCGGGCCTTCGTCGAAACCGGCGAGCGTCTGCACGTCGTCGGCGGTCGCGGCGATCAGCAGTTCGTCGACGCCCGCCCATACCAGTGCGCCGTAGCACATCGCGCACGGCTGGGCCGAGGTCGCCAGCGTCACGTGGCCGCCGGCGAGGTTCAGGCGGAAGTTCTGCAGCCGCTGCTGGCTCGTGGCGAGCGCCAGCGTCTCGGCGTGCGCGATCGAACACGCATGCGGCACGACCCGGTTCACGCCGACGCCGACGAGCCGATCGTCGCGGAACACCGCGGCGCCGAACGGCCCGCCGGTGCGATGCTCGACATTGCGGCGCGACAGATGGATCGCGAGCGCGACGCGGCTGTCCGCGTCCGGGTACGAGCGGTCCGCGTCGACTTCGTCGTGCACCCACGGCGGCAGGGTCAGGTGCAGCTGCGCGAGGATCATCTCAGCCTCCCTTCTTCGCCCACGTGTCGCGCAGCGTCACGGTGCGGTTGAACACCGGCGCGTCGGCGCGATGGTCGTGGCGGTCGGCGGCGAAGAAGCCGAGCCGCTCGAACTGCAGCGCCTGTTCCGGCGCGACCGTCGCCGCGGCCGGCTCGACATACGCGCGCACGATGCGCACCGAGTCCGGATTCAGGCAGTCGCGGTAGCCCCGGCCGTGTTCGTCGTCGTCCGGATCGGCGACGCTGAACAGGCGGTCGTACAGCCGCACCTCGGCCGGCACCGCGTCGGCGGCACTCACCCAGTGGATCGTGCCCTTGACCTTGCGGTCGGCGCCCGGCATGCCGGGGCGCGTGTCGGGATCGAGCGTCGCGTGCAGCGCGACGAGGGTGTCCCCGTCCTTCTCGACGGCGGTGCAGCGCACGATGCCGACGCCGCGCAACCGCACCTCGCCGCCCGGCACGAGCCGGTGGAATCCCTTCGGCGGTACTTCCATGAAATCCTCGCGCTCGATCCACAGCGCGCGCGCGAACGGCACGTCGCGCTCGCCGAACGACGGATCTTTCGGATGGTTCGGGAAGCGCAGCGTTTCGCGATGGTCTTCCGGCAGGTTGTCGAGCACCAGTTTCACCGGGTCGATCACTGCCAGCCGGCGCGGCGCGGCCGCGTCCATCGTTTCGCGGATGCAGCCCTCGAGCACGGAATAGTCGATCAGCGAGTTCTGCTTGCTGACGCCGACGCGGTCGGCGAGCAGCCGCAGCGCCGCCGGCGGGCAGCCGCGACGGCGCAGGCCCTGCAGCGTCGGCATGCGCGGGTCGTCCCAGCCGGCGACCAGGCCTTCCTCGACCAGCGCCAGCAGCTTGCGCTTGCTCATCACCGTGTAGTTGAGGTTGAGCCGCGAGAATTCGATCTGCCGCGGCTTGCCGGCCGGCACGTCCATGCCGGCGGCGACGAGGGAGGCGTACAGCGCCGGATCGCCGGCGACGTCGACGTGGTCGACGCACCAGTCGTACAGCGGCCGGTGGTCCTCGAACTCGAGCGTGCACAGCGAATGCGTGATGCCTTCCAGCGCGTCGCTGAGCGCATGCGCGAAGTCGTACATCGGGTAGATCGGCCACGCGTCGCCGGTGTTCTGGTGCTCGACGTGCTTGATCCGGTACAGCGCCGGATCGCGCAGGTTGATGTTGCCGCTGGCCATGTCGATCTTCGCGCGCAGCGTGCGGGCGCCGTCGGGGAACTCACCGGCGCGCATGCGCGTGAACAGGTCCAGGTTCTCGTCGATGCTCCGGCCGCGGAACGGCGAATCGCGCCCGGGCTCGGTGAGCGTGCCGCGGTATTCGCGCACCTGTTCGGCGCTCAGGTCGCAGACGTAGGCCTTGCCGTCGCGCACCAGCTTCAGCGCGGACTGGTAGAACACCTCGAAATAATCCGACGCGTGCCGCAGCTCGGCCCATTCGAAGCCCAGCCAGCGCACGTCCTCCTTGATCGCCTGCACGTATTCGGGGTCTTCCTTCGCCGGGTTGGTGTCGTCGAATCGCAGGTTCACCGGCCCGCCGAACTCGCGGCCGATGCCGAAGTTCAGGCACACCGACTTCGCATGGCCGATATGCAGATAGCCGTTGGGTTCGGGCGGAAACCGGGTACGGACGCGCGCGTGGCGGCCCGACCCGAGGTCCTCGCGGACGATCTGGCGGATGAAGTCGTTCTTTTCCGCGGGTGCGGACGGGGCGGCGGCGTCGGACATGCGGATCGCGGCGAGGGAAGGGCCGCCCAGTCTACCGGGTGGCGGGCGCGGCGCCGCGACGGGCTGATCGCCGGGCCCGGACATGGTTAGAATCGGCCGGCCGGGGGGTGTCGCGCAGCAATCAAGGAGAGGGGACGCGTGCCCACCATGCGGACCATGCCGATCATCGTCATCGTGGTGCTGCTGTCGCTGTTTTCCGCGGCGATCGCGGGCGCGGCCCCGGAATCGCGACGCGACGGGCCGTCGCCGTCGTTCGAGCTGGCGGTGATGGAGACGCCGCGCGGCACGCCGCTCGCCGACATCATCAGCGGACGCGCGCAGCCCGGCTTCACGCCGCTGATGAGCGCCGGCACGCGCTTCGACGCCAAACCCGACGACGCCGTCTGGCTGCGCGTGCGCACGACGCTGCCGCCGGGGCCGTCGGAGCGCTGGAGCATCGACGTGGTCCGCGTGCCGATCGACCGGCTGCGGCTGCGCCTGCCCGACGGCACCGTCGTCGCGCAGGACACCTTCTACAAGGCCGCCAGCGCGGCGGGGCCGCCGTGGCCGTCGAGCTTCGTGCTGCGGCTGCCGCCGGGGCTGTCGGGCGAAGTGACGCTGTATCTGGAGGTCGAAGGCAATACGCGCGGCGGCCTGCACGTGCGTATCCGCGACGCCGCCGAATCGGCCGACGCGCAGGCCGCGGCCCGCATCTATTTCCGGTTCGTCTATGGCGTGCTGCTGCTGGTGGCCGCGCTGTCGCTCGGGCGCCGGCTGATCGATCCGGCCAGCGGGCCGGTCGGAATGGGTGCCGCGGCCTTCTGCGCGTGGCTCGCCTGTCTCGGCGTCAACGGCCATCTGTATTCGTTGCCGGAAGTGTCGCGGCTGTCGTCGCTCGGTGCGAGCGGCCCGCTGGCGCTGTTCATGCTCGGCGCCGGGCCGCTGCTGCTGGCGACGACCCGCTACGCGGGACTGTCGAAATCCTCGCCGACGATGCTGCCATGGGTGCGCGGCCTCGGCTGGGTCCTGACGCTGGCGGCGATCGCCGCGCTGTTCCTGGTGCCCGATACCGCCGCGCCGACGATGCAGACGGCCGGCATCGCCGCCTGGGCGATCGCGGTCGCCTGCTCGCTGGTCGTGCTGGCGATGGATTCGCGCAATACGCGCTGGGCGCCGCTGGCGACGCTGCTGATGATGGCGCTGCTCGGCGGGTTCCGGCTGCTGGCCGACCGGCAGGCGCTCGATCCGTCGCTGTTCAACCTCTACGGCTGGCAGCTGATGCTGGCGTCGACGATGGCGCTCTACGTCGGCCTGCCGTGGCTGCGCACGGCCATGCAGCGCTGGGCCATCCGGCGTCGCCGCCAGCCGCCGGAACCGTCCGCCGAGGAGAAGATCGCGCTGGCGCGCGAGAACCTGGTCGCGACCTTGCAGGCCGGGCTCCGCCACGCCGCCGACGGCGACATGAAGTGGATCGCGTTCCGCCGCCTGCTCGACGGCCTGAAAACGGTCCTGCCACTGACCTCCGCCGCCGTGGTGGCGATGGACTTCCACGGCGAGGACCAGCTGCAGGTCGAGCCGGCCGACGCCGAACCGCGCTGGCGCGAGCTGCTGTCGCAGCGCTCGACGCTGCTGCGCAACCTGAGCCGGCTGCGCGCGCCGCAGCAGGTGGGCATCGACTTCGACGGTTCCGACGGGCCGCTGGAACAGGTGCAGATGGCGCTGATCCCGCTGCCCGTGCCGAAGCCGGGCTGGGGCGCGCTGCTGGTGGAGCGCCCGAAGAACGTCACCTACAGCGATGCCGAGCTGGACCTGTGCGCGGAATTCGCCGCGGTGGCGATGCTCGCGGGCGAGGAAGCGGCGACGTTCGTCAAGGACAAGCGCGCCGCCGACACCGACACGCTCACCGGTACGCTGAAGCAGGAGGTGCTGCGCGCCGGTCTCGCTTCGGCGATGGACGCGGCGCGGCTCGCGCGACGTCCGCTGAGCCTGCTGTACGTGATCGTCGACCAGCTGCCGGAGCTGCGCGAGGCGGCGGCGGAAGGCGGCGCCGCGCTGGCGCTGGAGCCGGTCGGCCGGCTGCTGCACGAAGAACTCGACTACGGCGACCTGATCGGTCGCGCCGGCCCGGATGGATTCCTGATCGTCGCCGACGGCAAGCGCCTGCTGGAGGCGCGCGAATACGCCGACCGGTTGCGCGCGTCGGTGGAGAAGATGGAAGTCGACGAGCGGATCGGCCCGGGATTCAGCGTCAGCATCGGCGTCGCGCCGGCGGTGCCGGGCGAGCGGGAAGGCGGGGCGCTGATCGAGCGGGCGGCGAAGGCGGCGCAGATCGCCTCGAAGAACGGCGGCAACCAGATCTTCAGCTGATGGCCGATCTCGCTTCGCGAATCCGGGCGGTGCCGGATTTTCCCGCACCGGGGATCGTCTTCCGCGACGTGATGCCGCTGCTGGCGGACGCCGACGGGTTCGCGGAGGCGATCGAGGCGCTGGCGGCCCCGTGGCGCGGCATGGCGCTGCAGGCCGTCGTCGGCATCGAGGCGCGCGGTTTCATCTTCGGCGCGGCGCTCGCGCAGGCGCTCGGCGTCGGCTTCGTGCCGCTGCGCAAGCCGGGCAAGTTGCCGGGCCCGCTGCACGAGGTCGAATACGGACTGGAGTACGGACGCGACCGGCTGCAGGTGCAGGCCGACGCGCTCGCGGCCGGCGCGCGCGTGCTGCTGGTGGACGACGTGCTCGCGACCGGCGGCACGCTCGCGGCCGCGGCGAAGCTGCTGCAGGCGCTGCAGGTCGAGATCGTCGGGGCGACGGTGCTGGTGGAGATCGAGGCGCTCGGCGGGCGGGCGAGATGCGCGTTCGCGCAGACGCTGGTGGCGGTGCTCAGGTTTTGACGATCGCGCCCGAAGGCGCTCCTACAGGGGGGTGAGGGCGCAGACGTAGACGAGTTCGCAGGCGCCGTCGCCGCTGTCCTCGCGGGTCAGCGAGCTGCGCCACGCCCAGCCGTCGTCGCGGCGCGCCTCGATCAGCCAGCCCTGCAGCCGCACCATCTGGCCTTCGCGCACGCCGTCCAGCGCCCGCTCCACCTCCGGATCGGCCGGCACCATGTGCATGTTGGCGCTGGACCGGACGATTTCCGGCAGCGGGATCGGCGGCCCCTGGCCGCCCCAGCGATAGCGGTACCAGCGACCGGACTGGCTGATGCCGAGCGGCTCGTACACGGCCGGATCGGCCATCCGCTGCCAGCCGAGCGCGAGATCGGTCGGCGAGATCGCCGACTCCGGCCCGAACGAATAATCCTCGCGCGAAAGCACCCGCGCTTCGATGCTGAAGCTCGCCAGCGGCGACACCGTGAACTCGCCGCGGCGGAACGGCCGTGCGTCCCCCGGCACCCGGCCCTGCACCGGTTCGGCACCGAAGGCGGCTGGCGGCAGCACGCACGCGGCGGTCGACGAGGTGCCGCCCGGCGCGGCGGTCGATCCGGGGCGCCCGGCCCAGGCGAGCCCGGCGAGCGCGACGACGATGAAGATCCAGACCCAGCGCGGCATGCGCCGAGTCTAACCCCCCTGCAACCGGCGCAGCGCGGCGCGGAAACGCTCCGCATGCGAGTGTTCGGCGCCCGCCAGCGATTCGAACCATTCGGCGATGTCGTCGAACCCTTCCTCGCGTGCGATCCGCGCCATCCGCGGATAGCGCTCGTCGCAGTCCGCGCGTTCGCCCTCGATCGCCGCGCGCAGATTGTCGGCGGTGCAGCCGAACGGCAGTCCCGAATCCGGCGCGCCGCAGGGCTCGAGGTATTCGAGCAGGCCGTGCGCATGGCCGGTTTCGCCCTCGGCGGTGGAGCGGAACACCGACGCCACCTCGGGAAAGCCTTCGGCCTCGGCCTTCTGTGCGAAGTAGAGGAACAGCCGGTTCGCCTGCGACTCGCGGGCGAACGCGTCGCGCAGATTGGCTTCGGTACGTGAACCCTTGATCTCCATCGTCAACTCCCGGGTGTCAGCAGCAGCTCGGGCGGCAGGTCGCGCAGCACGGCGGCGAGCTTGCGCAGGAACGCGTCCGACGCCGAGCTGCGCCGCCAGACCAGCGCCAGCTGGCGGCTCGGCGCGACGCCGGTGAAGCGCAGCAGTTTCATCGCGTCGGACGGCGGCACCGGCGGCTGCACCGAAAGCAGCGGCAGCAGCGTGGCACCGACGCCGGCCGCGACCATCTGGCGCAGCGTCTCGAGGCTGGTGGCACGGAAGTCGCGTTCTCCGGCGCCACCCAGCGAGCACACCTCCAGCGCCTGGTCGCGCAGACAGTGGCCTTCCTCCAGCAGCAGCAGGTGTTCGTGTTCGAGTTCGTCGACGGCGAGTTCGTCGCGGGCGGCCAGCGCGTGTCCGGCGGGCACGGCCAGCAGGAACGGCTCCTCGAACAGCACCTCGGTCTCCAGCCAGTCCTCGTGCAGCGGCAGCGCGAGCACCGCGGCATCCAGACGCCCCTCGCGCAACATCGCCAGCAGCGGTTCGGTCTTCTCCTCCACCAGCAGCAGCTCCAGCCGCGGGAAGCGCGCGCGCACGCGCGGCACGACGTGCGGCAGCAGGTACGGGCCGAGCGTCGGGAAGATGCCGAGCCGGATCGTGCCGGCTTCCGGGTCGGAAGCGCGCCGCGCGATCGCGTGGATCTGGTCGACTTCCGCGAGCACCCGACGCGCGCGCGCGGCGACGTCCTCGCCCGCGGACGTCAGCATCACCTGCCGCGGCGCACGCTCGACGAGCGCGATGCCCAGTTCCTGCTCCAGCTTGCGCACCTGCGTCGACAGCGTGGGCTGGCTCACGTGGCAGGCCTCCGCGGCGCGGCCGAAATGCCGCAGGTCGGCGAGGGCCACCAGATACCGCAGATCGCGCAGATTCATCGGGTGTCACCTCTCCGGGGGCGCTTGCGATAGTTGATACCTATCGAAGCCATAAAATCAATTGCCTTTACCGATGGCCATCCGATGCCTACCATGCACGTCACCCTGATTTCTTCCCCGTGAAAGGAGCTCGTTCCATGTCCCTGATCAACACCCCCGTGCCGTCCTTCAAGACCCAGGCGTTCCACAACGGCAAGTTCGTCGAAGTGAGCGACGCGTCGCTGAAGGGCAAGTGGTCGGTCATCGTGTTCATGCCGGCGGCGTTCACCTTCAACTGCCCGACGGAAGTCGAGGACGCGGCCGAGAACTACGCCGAGTTCCAGAAGCTCGGTGCCGAGGTCTACATCGTCACCACCGACACGCACTTCTCGCACAAGGTCTGGCACGAAACCTCGCCGGCCGTGGGCAAGGCGAAGTTCCCGCTGGTCGGCGACCCGACGCACCAGCTGACCAAGGCGTTCGGCGTGCACATCGACGAGGAAGGCCTGGCGCTGCGCGGCACCTTCGTCGTGAACCCGGAAGGCGTGATCAAGACGCTGGAAATCCACGACAACGCGATCGCCCGCGACATGGGCGAGACGCTGCGCAAGCTCAAGGCCGCGCAGTACGTCGCGTCGCACCCGGGCGAAGTGTGCCCGGCGAAGTGGAAGGAAGGCGCCAAGACCATCGCGCCGTCGCTGGACCTCGTCGGCAAGATCTGACGCCGGCCTCGCGCCCCCCTCCCGTGGGGGGGGGCGCTTCGAATCCGGAGGCCACGCGCCTCCGGACTGCCCCCCATTCCCGACGTTCGCCGGAGGCCCTTCCATGCTCGATCCGAACCTGCAGGCCCAGCTCAGGGCCTACCTCGAGAAGCTGCAGCAGCCGATCGAGCTGATCGCGTCGCTCGACGATTCGGAGGCGTCGCGCGAGCTCGAGGAACTGCTCGACGAGATCGCCGCGCTGTCGGACAAGGTGACGAGCGTGCGCCGCGACGACGACGCGCGCCGGCCGTCGTTCGCTATCGCGCCGGCCGGCGGCGAGCCGCGCGTGCGCTTCGCCGGCATTCCGCTCGGCCATGAGTTCACGTCGCTGGTGCTGGCGCTGCTCCAGGTCGGCGGCCATCCGTCGCGCGAGGCGCAGGATCTGCTGGAGCAGGTGCGCGGCCTCGACGGCGACTACGCGTTCGAAACCTATTTCTCGCTCAGCTGCCAGAGCTGCCCCGATACCGTGCAGGCGCTGAACCTGATGGCGGTGCTGAACCCGCGGGTCCGCCACGTCGCGATCGACGGCGCGCTCTTCCAGAGCGAAGTCGAGGCGCGCGAAGTGATGGCGGTGCCGACGGTGTTCCTCAACGGCGCGCTGTTCGGCAACGGCCGGATGGACCTCGAAGCGCTCGTCGCGAAGCTCGACAGCGGCGCCGAGGCGCGCGCCGCCGAGTCGCTGCGCGCGAAGGCGCCGTACGACGTGCTCGTCGTCGGCGGTGGCCCGGCCGGCGCCGCGTCGGCGGTCTATGCCGCGCGCAAGGGCATCCGTACCGGCGTCGTCGCCGAGCGCTTCGGCGGCCAGGTGCTCGACACGCTGGCGATCGAGAACTTCGTGTCGGTGCAGCACACCGAAGGGCCGCAGCTGGCCGCGGCGCTGGAGCGGCACGTCAAGGAGTACGAAGTCGACGTGATGAACCTGCAGCGCGCGACCGAGCTGGTACCGGCGACGGAACCGGGCGGCCCGATCCGCGTGAAGCTGGCGAACGGCGCCGAGCTGTCGTCGCGGGCGATCGTGCTGTCGACCGGCGCGCGCTGGCGCCAGCTGGGCGTGCCCGGCGAGGACGAGTACCGCAACCGCGGCGTCGCCTACTGCCCGCACTGCGACGGCCCGCTGTTCAAGGGCAAGCGGGT
>CBIHMN010000032.1:0-11844 GCA_966211005.1 uncultured Arenimonas sp. | reverse complement strand
TCGACCTGCGCCGCCTGGCGTGGGACCTGAGCCTGTTCACCAGCGCGGAGTTCGGTTTCGTGTCGTTGCCGCCGGAGTTCGCGACGGGCAGTTCGATCATGCCCAACAAGCGCAATCCGGACGTGGTGGAGCTGATGCGCCGCACCTATGCCAGCGTCGCCGCCGCGCGCACCGAGATCGAGCAGCTGCTGTCGCTGCCGTCCGGTTACCACCGCGACCTGCAGTTCACCAAAGGCGCGCTGTTCCACGCGTTCGGGCGCGGCCTGCCGGCGCTCGCGCTGGTACCCGACCTCCTGCGCGGCCTGCGCTGGGTGCCCGAGCGCCTCGCCGCCGCCTTCGACGACGGCATGTTCGCCACCGACCGCGCGATCGAGCTCGCCCGCGCCGGCGTCCCGTTCCGCGACGCCTACCGCCAGGCCGCCGCCGAGCCGCTCCCGGCGGCCGGCGCCGACCCCGATGCCAGCCTCGCTGCCCGCGTCTCCCCGGGTGGCCATGCGGATGCGCGATTGGGGGAGCTGCGCGACCGATTGGAGGGGTTGGAGGCTCGCGGCTGAAAAAGGCGGATATGGGGTATGGGATATACGTGATGGTGAAAGCGGCCGCGCTCCCACTATCACGTATATCCCATAGCCCATATCCGCTTTACCCCTGCGGCTGCCTCAGCACGCGCAGCGACACGACAAGCACCAGCAGCGCGCCGATCCCGAGCACCGACCACAGCAGCCAGCGACGCCAGTCGGGGCCACGATCGTCGCGAAGGGCGGTGTCGCCGGCGGCGACCGCGCCTTCGCCCAGCGTCGCGAGCGGCGGCTGCCAGCCGCGCGCGCGCGCGGCGCCGAGCGCCGACAGCGCGGCCTCGACCGGGTAGTCGGGGCGCTGCGCGCGGACGCTGCCGGCGAGCAGGCGGTACGGCTGCGGGCCCTGCGCGAGCAGCACGAAGCGGTCCGGGCGATAGGACAGCTGCAGCGTCGGGGCCTGGTTCAGTGCCGGCGTCGTGCGCACGCGCCACAGCCGGTCGCGGACCCCGCCGGCCTCGGCCGGCAGGTGGCGCACTTCGGCGTCGCCCGCGCCGAGGCGGAACGCGGTGAACGCGGCGACGTGCGACCAGTGCGGCTCGAAACGCGCGTCGGCGCGGCGGGCGACGGCATCGCCGGCGTCGTCGCGCGATTCGACGCGCACGCCCGCGACGGTGTTGCCCGAGGCGAGTCCGACATCGACACGCGACACCGGGATCGGTCCCGGGCTGCGATATTCGAACAGGCCCGGTTCGCCCTCGACCGGCAGGCCCTCGATCGTCACGGTGCGCGCTTCGGGTTCGTCGCGGCCGGTACGGCGGCTTTCCTGCTCGATGCGGTCGAGCGCCGGCCAGTCTTCGCCCGGCGCCAGCGCGAGCCGCAGGTAGCGCCCGGACGAAGGCGCGAAATCCAGCCGCGTCCGCTCGATCTCGAAGCCGTTGTCGAGGATGGACACGAGCGCGAGATCGGACCCCAGCGGACGCCACGTCGCGAGGTCGTCGCTGGCGAGCACCTGCACGCGCAGGTTCACCGGCCGCACGGCGTCGTCGGCCAGCGTCAGCCGCAGCGACGACACCGGCTCGGGGTCGTCGCCGAGGTCGATCAGCAGGTCCGTGCTCGCGCTGGCGGCGGCGTCGCCGGTCGCGTCGAGTTGCAGATCGCGCACCGTGCCGTCGGGATCGCGCGCGATCCGCAGCGACAGCGACTCGCCGGCGCTGTCGGTGGCCACGGGCAGGCGCAGCCAGTTCAGCTGGGTGCGCGACGCCTGCGTCGTCGTCGGCCACGGCAGCGGCGCGAAGGGCACCGGCTGGCCGTCGGCGTTGAACACCGCGAGATCGCGCAGGTCGCTGCGCGTGATGCGCGCATACACGGCGTCGTCGAGCACCAGCGCGTGCGCACCGTCGTCGCCGGTGGCGGTGATCGGCCACTGCCACGCGAAGTCGTCGGGCGACTGCGCCGACGCGGCGCCGGTGGCGGCCAACAGCAGCAAGGACATCAGGCGCATGCGATCACTCCGGACGGGGTGGGGTGGGGGCGATGCGGCCGACGACGATCAGCAGCAGGCCGACGGCGAAGAACGAGACGATGCCGGTCAGGTTGCCGATGTACTGCCGGTCGACGACGACCAGTTTCAGCAGCACGATGCCGAGCAGTCCGGCGCCGAACCACCACAGTGCCCGATTGCGGCGGCGCGAACCGAGGATCCAGGCCACGACGCCGGCGACGCACCACGCGACCGTCAGGCTCGCCTGGGCGAGGCGCTCCGACAGGATCGCTTCCGACCACGGCAGTCCGGCGAGCTGATGGCCGGCGCGCAGCACCGCCATCGTCAGCGTCAGCAGCGCGGCGGACGCCCACGCGGTCCAGCCCGACGCCGCCGGGCCACGGCGCCGCAGCGCGGCCGCCGCGAAAACCAGGCCCAGCACCAGCGCCAGTTCCAGCGGATTGAGCAGCGGCAGCCACGGCAGCGGCCGGCTGTCGCCCTCGGCGAACTGGCCCGCGAGCCAGGCGAGGCCGAGCGCGACCCCGGCGATCGCGAGCCACGCGGTCCGGTAGTCGCCGAAGCGGTCGCCGGCGGGCCAGCCGGCGAGCGCCGGGCGGCGCCACGCCAGCAGCGCGAGCAACGCCAGCGGCGCGAATGCCGCCGGCAGCAACCAGCCGTCGCCGAGGCCCTCGCGGATCGCCAGCGTGTTCCACAGGCTGGTGCCGACGCCGAACGCGACCAGCGCGAACACGCCGAGATGCGCGACCGGCAGCGCCGCGGTCCGCGGCTCGCGAAGCGCGGCGAGCGATCCGAGCAGCGCGACCGCGACGATCCACCAAGGCCAACGGACGGCGTCGAACCAGCTGGCGCCGTACGGCTCCAGCGCGGCGGCGCACAGGCCGAAGGCGGCGATCGTCGCGAGCGCGACCGGCCAGCCCAGCCGCGGCCAGGGCAGCGGCCGCCGCAGCAGCGCCGCCAGCACCGCGGTGATCGCGGCGAACACCCCGTAGGCGGTCGCGTCCGACACCGGATCGAGGTTGACCTCGATCTCCCGGCTGCCGAGTAGCAACCACCAGCCGCCGCCGACCACGAACAGGATCGTCGGCAGCACGCGGCCGTCGCGGTGGCGGTCGTAGAGCCACGCGGCGGCGAGATGAGCGGACGCGAGGATCGCCAGCGTCAGCGCGAACGGATTGGCGAGCAGCCGGTCGGCGGTGTCGATCGACGTGGGCGTCGCGTCGAACACCGAAATGCACCACGCGCAGCCGGCGAGGAACAGCAGCGCCAGCCCCGACCAGCGCGTCAGCCGGCGGTCCTGCTTGAGCCCGAGCCAGACCATGCCGGCGCCCTGCAGCGCCCACGCCGCCGACGTCCAGCGTGCCGACAGCGCGAGCGGCACCGCCAGGGTCGCGAATACCACGCCCATCGCCGCCGCGCTCTGCGCCAGCAGGCGCAACCGCTCGTTGCGACGCGACCACAGCGCGAGTCCGGCGTAGATCGCCGCGACGACGACCGCGCTCGCCGCCAGCGCCATCCGGTCGCCCTCCAGCAGGCCGACCTGCATCGGGAACGCCAGCAGCGGCGTGCCGAACAGCAGCGTGCCGTCGACCTTGCCGTTGCGCTCGCGGCCGGCGAGGGCATACAGCACCGGGATCGATACGTAGAACAGGAAGAACAGCACCAGGAACGGTTCGACCGAGGCGAACAGCTCCGGCCGGTAGTACTGCCCGCCCCAGAGCCCGCCGATGACGAAAGTGAACACGAATCCGACCAGGTTCAGCGCCCGCCACGGGCGCTTCCACGCGATCGCGAACACCGCGGCGTTGAGCACCGCGAAATAGGAGAACAGCGCGACGTGGTTGCCGCTGCCGGTGGAGATCGCCACCGGCGCGAGGTAGCCGCCGATGAAGCCGAGCACCGCCAGCGCCACCGCGTTCTGCCGCACGGCGAGCACGCTGGCGCCGGCGACGAGGATGACCACGAGCACGAACGCGGGCGTGGCGCCGATCAGCTCGTAGCGGCGGAACGCCGCGAACACCGTCAGCAGCAGGATGCCGATCGCGCCGCCCTGCAGGCTCAGGCCGAACGCCGGCCGCTCGCGCGCGGTGCGCAGGCCCCAGACGAGACCGGCGATCGCGCCCGCGGCGATGCCCGCGAGCCGGAACTCGATCGGCATCCGCAGCCAGCCGGCGTCGGCGGCGTACTTCAGCGCGCCCACCACGCCGAACATCAGCACCAGCAGCCCGAGCTTCACCGGCACGTTGCCCTCGAACAGCCAGCCCTTGACCACGTCGATCGCGCGTTCGATGGCGCCCGGGCCGGTCGGGACCGGGGGCGCTTCGAACGTCGGCCGCGGTGCCGGAGGAACGGGCGACGCGGCCGGCGCCGCGGGAGGCGGTGTCCCGGAGGCGTCCGGCGGCGTGGCCGGCGGCGGCGCGTCGGTGGCCGCGGGCGGGGGTTCGGGGGCCGCGGGCGCCCAGGCATCGACCGGCGGCGCGGCGACGGCCGGTGGCACCGCTTCGGCGCGGGCCGCGGCGGGCCGCCGCGTCGCATCTTCCAGCCGGGCGAGCCGCGCGTCGAGGTCGCGGACGCGGGCGCGCATCGTCAGCGCATGGCCGAGCAGCGCGCCGATGCCCGCGCCGGCCACCAGGCCCAGTGCGACCTCGTCCACATCGCCGACGACGGCGCCCACGATCGCGCCGATCAAAGCCAGAACCCAGCCCATCCCCACCCCCGCATGGCCCCTGCGGCGAGTGTAGCCGGACGTGAAGGCCGGAAACGAAGACGCCGCCCGGAGGCGGCGTCGGCGGACGATCGATTGGTCGGGGAGACAGGATTTGAACCTGCGACTTCTACGTCCCGAACGTAGCGCTCTACCAGGCTGAGCTACACCCCGAGGGATCGAGCCGGCAATTGTAATGATGCGGCGAGGTCGCGGCAAGCTTTCCCCGGCGCCCCTACAATGCGGCGTTTGCCGACGCCGGAGTCCCGCCTTGATCAAGCCCCGCACCCCACCGGGGGTCATGGAGCTGCTGCCCCGTGACCAGATCGCGTTCCAGCGGATGCTGGACACGATCCGCCGCGTCTATGAACGCTTCGGCTACCTGCCGGTGGAGACGCCGGTGTTCGAACTCAGCGACGTGCTGCTGACCAAGACCGGCGGCGAGACCGAGCGGCAGGTGTACTTCGTGCAGTCCACCGGCGCGCTGGCGAATGCCGCCGACGGCGCGCTGCCGGAACTGGCGCTGCGCTTCGACCTGACGGTGCCGCTCGCGCGCTACGTCGCCGAGCACGAGCACGACCTGGCGTTCCCGTTCCGGCGCTACCAGATGCAGCGCGTCTACCGCGGCGAGCGCGCCCAGCGCGGCCGCTTCCGCGAGTTCTACCAGTGCGACATCGACGTGATCGGCAAGGACGCGCTGCACGTGCGCCACGACGCCGAGATGCCGGCGGTGATCCATGCGCTGTTCACCGAGCTGGAAGTCGGGCCGTTCACGGTGCAGCTCAACAACCGCAAGCTGCTGCGCGGGTTTTTCGAAAGCCTCGGCCTCGCCGGGGGCGAGCGCCAGGCGCTCGTGCTGCGCGAGATCGACAAGCTCGACAAGCGTGGCGCCGATGCCGTGCGCGCGACCCTCACCGGCGAGGCCTTCGGGCTGGCGGCCGAGGTGGCCGACGCGATCATGGCCTTCGTGCAGGTGCGCTCGACGTCGCACGACGACGCGCTGGCGCGCCTCGACGCGCTCGCCACCGGCGACGCCTCGCCGACGCTTCGCGAAGGCGCCGGCGAGCTGCGCACGGTGCTGGAGATGCTGCGCGCGCAGGGCGTGCCCGAGACCGCCTACGCGCTGAACTTCTCGATCGCGCGGGGTCTCGACTACTACACCGGCACCGTCTACGAGACGGTGCTCGACGACCACCCGCAGATCGGTTCGGTCTGCAGCGGCGGCCGATACGAGAACCTCGCCAGCAGCTACACGAAGTCGCGGCTGCCCGGCGTCGGCATCTCGATCGGTCTGACGCGGCTGTTCTTCCAGCTGCGCGAGGCGGGGCTGGTCGCCGCGGCGGAGAGCTCGGTGCAGGCGATGGTCGGGCTGATGGACGAGGCGCGGCTCGCCGAGTCCCTGGCCATCGCGCGCCACCTGCGCGAAGCCGGCATCGCGACGGAGGTGCAGCTGGAGGCGCGCAAGCTGCAGAAGCAGTTCCAGTACGCCGACAAGGCCGGCATCCGCTTCGTCGTGCTGTACGGCGACGACGAGGCGGCGCGCGGCGTCGTGCGGGTCAAGGACCTGCGCACGCAGGAACAGTTCGACGCGCCCGGCGACGCCGTCGCGACGCAGATCGCGGCGCGGCTCGCCGCCGGCACGGAGGCCCATCGATGAAACCCATCACGCTCGACGGTCGCAGCCTGTCGCGGGCGCAGGTCGCCGAAATCGCCCATGGCGCGCCGGTCGCGCTCGATCCGGCGCGGATGCGCGACGTGCAGCGCGCGGCCGATTTCCTCGCCGACCAGGTGCAGCGGCAGGAGCCGATCTACGGGGTCTCGACCGGCTTCGGCAGCAACGCCGACAAGCTGCTCGGCGTGCGGCGCGTGCGCCACGGGCTGCCGGGTGCCGGCGACGCGCACGACAGCGTGTCGGCCGAGCTGCAGCACAACCTGATCGTCACCCACGCGGTGTGCGTCGGCGAACCGTTCGCGCCGGAAGTGGTGCGGGCGATGCTGGCGATCCGCATCAACACGCTGATGATGGGTCACTCCGGCATCCGGCCGGCGACGCTCGAAGCGCTGGTGGCGATGCTCAACGCGGGGGTCGTGCCGGTCGTGCCGCGCAAGGGCTCCGTGGGCGCCAGCGGCGACCTCGCGCCGCTGTCGCACCTCGCGATCGTGCTGCTCGGCGGCGGCGAGGCGTTCCTCGGCGGGCAGCGCCTGCCGGGGGCCCAGGCGCTCGAGCGCGCGGGCCTGAAACCGGTGACGCTCTCGCACAAGGAAGGGCTGGCGCTGAACAACGGCACCGCGCAGATGCTCGCCACCGCCGTGCTGGCGATCGAGACGCTCGACGACCTGCTCGACACCGCCGACCTCGCCGCGGCGATGACGATCGACGCCTTCGCCGGCCGGCTGCGCGCGTTCGACGCGCACGTGCACGCGCTGCGCCCGCATCCGGGCCAGGTGCAGGTGGCGGCCCGGCTGCGCGCGCTGCTCGCCGGCTCGACGCTCGCCGACATTCCGTACCACCTCGTGCCGCGCTTCCGTCCGTGGACCCCGGCCGCGTGGGACGGCGAACGGCAGGGCCTCGGCTTCGACATCGGCTGGGACTGGGTGCCGCTGCCGCAGCGCGAAGGCCGCGAGCGGTTCTACACGCGCTTCCTGCCGTTCCGCGGCGGCAAGAAGCACCAGCCGCAGGACAGCTATTCGCTGCGCTGCGTGCCGCAGGTGCACGGCGCGGTGCGCGACGCCGTCGAACAGGCCAAGCGCGTGGTCGACGTCGAACTCAACGCCGTCACCGACAACCCGCTGCTGTTCCCGGAGCTGACCGCCGACGACCTCGGCCGGCCGCTGCAGATCGAGGACCAGGTGGTGTCGGCGGGGCACTTCCACGGCATGCCGCTGGCGCTGGTGCTGAGCTACCTCAAGGCCGCGATCCCGACGCTGGCGTCGATCAGCGAGCGTCGCCTCAACAAGCTGGTCGACCCCGCGACGAACGACGGCCTGCCGCCGTTCCTGATCGGCAACGAGGACGGCACCGAAAGCGGCTTCATGATCGTGCAGTACACCGCCGCGGCGCTGGTGAACGACCTCGCCAGCCGCGCGCATCCGGCCAGCGTGTATTCCGTGCCGACCAGCGCCAATGCCGAGGACCACGTGTCGATGGGCGCGAACGAGGGCCGGCACGTGCTCGAGATGACCGAAGACCTGTCGCACGTGCTCGCCCTGGAGCTGTACACGGCCGCGCAGGCGCTCGACTACCGCCGCGACATGATCAATGCCGCGCGCGCGCTGGCGCGCGAGGGCGACGAGGCGGCGTTCGCGGCGAAGATCCCCACCGGTGCGCGCGAAGGCGATGCGGGCCATCCCGAATTCGTCGCCGAGGTCGCGAAGTTGCGGGCCGAGCTCGCCGACGCCAATGAATTCCGGCCCGGTGCGGCCGTGGCCGCGGCGTGGGCCGCGCTGCGCGAGGCGATCCCGTTCATGCCGCGCGATCGGGCGATGGACGGCGACGTCGCGACCGCGCTGCGCCTCGTGCGCGAAGGCCGCCTGCTGACCGCGGCGCGAGCGGCGCTGGACGCGGCCGAGACCGGTCGCGGCTGAAGCCGCTCCTACATGGGCGGGGCGGTGGCCGGGGACTTCGCGGCCGAGGCCTGCACGCAGTTGCGACCGCGGTCCTTCGCCGCGTAGAGCGCGTCGTCGGCGCGGTGCAGCGCCCCGTCGGGTGTCGTCGGTTCGCCCGGCGGCACCACGTGGACGCCGATGCTGGCGGCCAGGTGGATGGTGGCGCCGGCATGGCGCACCGGCTCGGCGGCGATGCGCTCGCGCAGGGCTTCCGCCAGCGCGACCAGCCGTTCGCCGTCGACGTCGGGCACGACCGCGACGAATTCCTCGCCGCCGAACCGTGCCAGCAGGGCGCCGTGCTCGCCGAGCGCGGCCTGCAGGCAGCGGCCGATCCAGCGCAGGCATTCGTCGCCGGCGAGATGGCCGTGCGTGTCGTTCACCTGCTTGAAATGGTCCAGGTCGATCAGCATCACGCCCAGCGGCTGCGCGTGGTCGCGCGCGTCGCGCAGCAGCTGTTCGAACACCTCGCGGAAATGCCGGCGATTGAACAGGCCGGTCAGCGCGTCGCGCCGGTTCGATTCGCGCAGGCGCTGGTTCGCTTCCGCCAGCTGCTCCAGCGCGGTGCTCAGTTCGGAGGTGCGCCGTGCGACGTGCCGCTCCAGCTGCTCGTTGTGCTCGCGCACGAGCTTCTCGTTCTCGCCGCGCAACCGCGCGTAGCGGTAGGCGAGGGCGAACGACAGCAGGATCATCTCCAGCGCCGATCCGACCTGGATGCCGTACTCGGTCAGGAAATTCTTCTCCAGCACGCCGAACGACACCGCCGCGTACAGCGCGGTGCCGAGCAGCAGGAAGGCCCACGCGGTGAGGAACACCCGCGCCGGGGCGTAGCCGAGCCGGATCGCGTTGATCGCGACGAAAAGGATGAAGATCGCGCCGGGAAAGACCAGCAACGTCAACGGACGTACCGCGACGCGGTATTCCACGAACGGCGACAGCGCGCCCAGCAGCACGAACAGTACGATCAGCGCCAGCGACACCTTGTCGGCGAGCGGCTGCCGGTCCTTCAGCTCGAGGAACACGCGGCAGAACTGGTGCATCACGATCTGCGAGATGGCCATCGACAGCGGGATCGCGAGGTTCGCGAGCGTCGGCGAGCCCGGCCAGAAATACTCGAAGGCGAGGCCGTTGAGGCAGAACATGACCAGGCCGAAGCCGGCGACGTGCACCATGTACCAGAAATGCGTCGCGTCGCGCAGCGACAGCCACAGCACGAGGTTGTAGAAGAACAGCGCGGTGAGGATCCCGTAGAACAGCCCGATGCCGAACTGCGAATCGCGCTCCATTTCCGCGAACGCCTTCGGCGTGTAGATCGCCAGCGGCACCTGCAGCGAACTGCGCGACGCCACGCGGACCAGCAGGTCCACCTCGGTGCCGGGCGGCAGCGAGACCCAGAGATTCGGATGCCGGTACCGGATGCTGCGCGCGCTGAACGGCAGCCGGTCGCCGGAGGCCGCGGCGACGACCCGCCCGTCGGGGTAGCGCAGGTAGATGTCGACGTGGTCGAGCAACGGGTAGTGCAGCACCAGCAGCCAGCGCTCCTCCGCGTTGCCGCCGTTCGCCACGCGCCCATGCAGCCACGTCGCGCCTTCGGTGAATCCGAACGCGTCGCCCCGGCCGGCGAGCGGCGTGAACCGGCCACGCTCGGCCTGCGCGAACATCGCGGCGGCGTCGGCGCGTCCTTCCGGGTCGTGCAGCGAGCTCAGATAGGGCGTCAGCGCCAGCGATTCGCGGCCGGAATCGAGCACGGCCGGGCCCGCGGCCGACGTCCGGGCGGCGGCCAGCAGGAACAACAGGGCCAGCAGGTGCGCGATCGTGCGGATGGACGTTCCCCCTCGTCGTCCGATCCACGCACTGTAGGGGGGGCGTCGGCCCGTCGCCACTCCCGCCGGCATAATCGCCGGTTCCACCGGAGCCCTTCGATGCCACGGAATTCCCTGTTTTCGCTGCTCTTCACCGCCGCCGCGCTCTCGGCCGCGACCGCGGACGCGGCGGTGCCGGCCTGCGGCGGCGTGGTCTATGCCGACCTTGACGGCGATGGCCGGCGCGGCGACGCCGAACCCGGCATCGCCGGCGTGGGGCTCTTCGACGGCGTCCGGCTGCACCGCACCGACGCCGTGGGGCGCTTCGTGCTGTCGCCGGGGGTCGCGCCCGACGGACACCGGGTGCATGTCGTCAAGCCGGCCGGCTTCCGCCTGCCGCGCGGCGCCGCGGGACTGCCGGCGATCGGCCTGGCCGCCTGCGGCGACGTGGCGTTGCAGGCGGATCCGCGCCCGGCCGGCGCGCTCGACGTGCTGCTGTTCTCCGACCCGCAGCCCAAGGACGCGCGCCAGGTGGCCTTCTACGGCCGCGGCATCGTCGACGCGGTGCGTGCCGCGCATCCCGGCGACGCGCCGCCCGCCCATCTCGGCCTGACCCTCGGCGACATCGTCGACGACGACGTGTCGCTGTTCCCGGCGATGAACGCGCTGACGCTGTCGCTCGGCGTGCCGTGGCTGCACGTGCCCGGCAACCACGACGTCGATGCGGCCGAGCCGCGCGACGCGGCCTCGCTCGCCAGCTTCCACGCCACCTACGGCCCGGACACCTATGCGTGGGAGGAGCACGAAGCCAGCTTCATCGTGCTGGACGACGTGATCTGGCGACCCGGCGGCGACGTGTCGTACATCGGCGGGCTGCGCGAGGAGCAGTTCGCGTACCTCGCCGCCTACCTGCGCGACCTGCCGTCGAATCGTCCGCTGGTGATCGCCGCGCACATCCCGTTCTCCGACGACGAGCCCGGCGTGCCCTCGTTCCGCCGCGCCGATCGCGAACGGCTGTTCGCCCTGCTGCGCCGCTTCGGGCACGTGCTGCTGCTCACCGGCCACGCGCACGCGCAGCGGCATCACTGGCACGACGCCGACGACGGCTGGCATGGCGCGTCGCCGCTGCACGAATACGTCGTCGGCGCGGCGTGCGGCTCGTACTGGGGCGGGGTCGACGATGCCGCCGGCCTCCCGACCTCGACGATGGCCGACGGCACGCCGAAAGGGTGGGGCGAACTGGCGATCGGGAAACACGGCCGCCACGCGTTGCGCTGGCAAGTCGCCGAGGCGGGCATCGCGCCGGACACGGCGATCGCGCTGCATGCGCCGAAGGTGCTGCGTCGCGGCAGTTATCCGGGTTTCGCGGTCTACGCGAACGTGTTCATGGGATTCGAGGGCATGCGCGTCGAATACCGCGTCGACGACGGCGACTGGCGAGCGATGCGGCAGAGCGGGCGGCCCGATCCGCGCGTGGTCGAGCAGAACGTCCGCGACGACATCGCCGACGGCCTGCGGGCGTTCGATCGCCTGCCCGAAGCCGCGCCTTCGACGCATCTGTGGCGGGGAACGCTGCCGACCTGGCTCGCGCCGGGACCGCATCGCATCCAGGTGCGCGCCTACGACCTCTGGCGGGGCGAGGTGTCGGCGGAAACGAGTTACCGGCTCGAGGACGCCGACGCGTCTGCCGCGTATCCCGGCTCGGCGAACGGGTAGGGC
>CBIHMN010000031.1:0-12014 GCA_966211005.1 uncultured Arenimonas sp. | reverse complement strand
CGCCCATCACCCAGCGCACCGCGTCGATGATGTTGGACTTGCCGCAGCCGTTCGGACCGACGACGCCGGTCATGTTGGTCGGCAGGTGCAGCACGGTGGGGTCGACGAACGACTTGAAGCCGGAAAGCTTGATCGTGGAAAGACGCATGCGGCGGCGCTGCCTCCGCGGAGCCCCGCTGGGCCCCGCAAAACGGTGGAATCGGGACTCGGGCGCGTCCAAGTCGTTGATCGGCAAGGACGTAACCCACCGCCGCGAAGGCGGGACGGGGCAGTATACCGGCGGATGGGACGGCCGGCGTTCGGCCCAGAATTCAGCCCGGCTCACGGCTTTGCCGCACCACTGCCAAGACTGTCCCGATCACCGGAGTCGTAGGGCAGCTGCCGCCTGCACGACCGCTTCTGCTGCGGTCCCGGCTAGCTTGGATCGGTGGGGCGCATGCGCTTGGCGGGACGATTTCCAGCAGCTTTTGTCACGAAGGGCCAGGAAATCAGGATGGCGACCGCATACGCGACGTAGGCGACGACGAATAGCCACCAGGTTCTCAAGTAAGCAAATGCCGACGCCTTAGCGGGATAGTCAGATGTAGAAACAAACCAGACCAATCCGCACGCAAAAACTCCGCCGAGCATAACGATGCCGAGGACGAGTAGGAACCGTAGCTCCGCGCCAGGACGCATCATCGATCCATCACTCCTTCGGTTGCGAGATGCTGCGCGGCCAATCGGTACGCCGCACTGCCCCGGCGGGCCGTCGGTGATGGCGGCGACGTTGCCGTTGAAGTCGTAGTCGTACGCGACTTCGTGCATGAAAACAGCGAACGCTTCACGAAGTATCCCCTGCGACGATCGACACGGCGTACAGGTGATATTTCCGCCAGTCGGCCCCCTCCGCAAGCTTTTTGCCGGTTGGTTTCGCGATCCGCGACCTGGGATCTGGTTTCACGGCCTTGAACCAGACCGAGTCGCGTCGGCACCGCCCGACGCGTCCCTTCAACGCATACGAATTCAGCCTCCCGTCGCACGCCCCTGCGCTAAGCTCGGGCGATCGCGGACGATGCCGTCCCGACCCGAGAGGATCCCGCGCGCGTGCCCATGCTCGATCGGCTGTTGCTGTTCGGCGCCACCGGCGACCTGGCGCGGCGTTACCTGTTCCCGTCGCTGCTGCACCTGTGGCGCGACCGGCTGCTGCCGCCGGACTTCTCGCTGGTCGCGATCGGGCGTCACGAGTTCACCGACGACGCCTTCCGTGACTGGATGCGCGAGCGCCTCGGCCGCGAGGCGAAGGACGGTGCGACGTTCGACGGTCTGATGGCGCGTACCACCTACCAGGCCGCGGACCTGTCCGATGCCGACGGCCTCGCGGCCGCGCTGGCGCCGCATGCGGGCCGCCCGGTGGTCAGCTACCTGTCGACGCCGCCCGACCTGTTCGTGCCCGCCTGCCACGGCCTCGCGCGCGCCGGGCTGCTCGACGCGCCGTCGCGGCTGGTGCTGGAAAAGCCGATCGGCCGCAGCCTCGAGACGGCCCGCGAGATCAACCGCGAGCTGGCGCGCTGCGCGGACGAATCGCGGATCTTCCGCATCGACCATTACCTCGGCAAGGCGCCGGTGCAGAACCTGATGGCGCTGCGGCTCGGCAACACGCTGCTGGAGGCGGTGTGGCACCACCGCTGGATCGAATCGGTCGACATCCTCGTCGCCGAGACCGCCGGCGTGGACGGGCGCGAGGGCTATTACGCCGATTACGGCGCGCTGCGCGACATGGTGCAGAACCATATGCTGCAGCTGCTGGCGCTGATCGCGATGGAACCGCCGGCGGCACTGGACGCCGACAGCATCCGCGACGAGAAGCGCAAGGTGCTGCGCGCGCTGCGGCCGATGACGGCGGCCGACGTCGGTGAACGCACGGTGCGCGGGCGCTACGGCGACGGTGTCGTCGCCGGCAAGGCGGTGCCGGGCTTCCGCCACACGTCGCAGGTCGAGACCTTCGTCGCGATCGAAGCGCATATCGACAACTGGCGCTGGGCCGGCGTGCCGTTCCGGCTGGTCACCGGCAAGCGGATGGCCGAGCGCACGAGCGAGGTGCAGGTGACGTTCCGCCCGGTCTCGCACTGGCTGTTCGACCGGCCCGACGCGCGCGGCGCGACTCCGAACCGGCTGCGCGTGCAGCTGCAGCCGGAGGAACACATCGAACTGGGCCTGATGAGCAGCCTCGCGGCGCCGGAATGGGGCGCGCTGGAACTGCAGCCGATGTCGCTGGACCTGCAGCAGCCGTCGCCGCAGCGCCGGATCGCGTACGAACGGCTGCTGATCGACGCGCTGCGCGGCAACCAGACGCTGTTCGTGCGCGACGACGAGGTCGAGGCGGCATGGCGCTGGATCGATTCGATCACCGCCGCGTGGGACGCCGCCGGCACGCCGGTGCATCCCTACCCGGCCGGCTCGTGGGGTCCGGCCGAGGCGGCACCGCTGCTGCCGTCGTTCCTCGATACAGGGACGGGCGAATGAGCGCGCCGGTGCTGCTCGCCGACATCGGCGGGACGAACGCGCGCTTCGCGCTGACGGCGATGCTTCCCCACCCCGTAGGAGCGGCTTCAGCCGCGACCGCGGACACCACCGCGAACGGGCGAGCCATCGCGGCTGAAGCCGCTCCTACGCACCTTTCGCACATCCGCGAGTTCGCCGTCGCCGGCTTCCCCTCGCTCGCCGACGCCGCGCGCCGTTACCTCGACGAGGTCGGTGCCCGCCCCGGGCGCGCCGTCATCGCCGTCGCCGGCCGCGTCGAAGGCGAGGACGCGCGCATCACCAACCATCCGTGGGTGATCGCCGGCGCGCGCGTGCGGCAGGCGCTCGGGCTCGACCAGCTGAAGCTGATCAACGACTTCGCCGCGCAGTCGATGGCGGTGCCGCTGCTGCGCGCGGGCGACGTGGTGCCGCTCGGCGGCGTCGGCTGGCACGACGCCGATCCGGCCGCCGATCGCACCTACGCGGTCATCGGCCCGGGCACCGGCCTCGGCGTCGGCGGCGTGCTCCGCCGCGGCGCCACGTGGTACCCGCTGCAGACCGAAGGCGGCCATGTCAGCTTCGCTCCGGGCACGCCCGGGGAAATCGACATCCTGCAGGTGCTGTCGGCGGAATTCGGCCGCGTCAGCACCGAGCGCATCGTCAGCGGCATGGGCCTCGTCAATCTGCATCGCGCGTTGAGCCTGCTCGCCGGCGAAGACCCGGGGCCGATGACCGCACCCGACATCACCGCCCGCGCGGCCGCCGGCGACGCCCGCTGCCAGCGCGCGATCGACGTGTTCTGCGCGGTGTTCGGCGCCTGCGCCGGCGACCTGGTGCTGACGCTCGGCGCGTGGGACGGCGTGTTCCTGACGGGCGGTCTGGTGCCGCGGCTGCTGCGCGAACTGCAGCACTCCGGTTTCCGCCAGCGCTTCGAACACAAGGGCCGGTTCTCGCCGGCGATGGCGCGCGTGCCGACGCTCGCGGTGATCCATCCGCAGCCCGGCCTGCTCGGCGCGGCGGCCGTCGCCGCGCAGTGGCCCGACCGGTGAGCGACGGCGCGATCGTCTGGCACGAGCTCGCGGACGGCGAAGCGTGGGTCCGGGCGATCGCCGACGACACCGCGTCTTCGCTGCGCGACGCGATCGCGCGCGACGGCGCCGCCTCGCTGCTGGTGTCGGGCGGCCGCTCGCCGGTGCCGGTGTTCGACGCGCTGGCGATGGCGGACCTCGACTGGTCGCGCGTATCGGTGGGCCTCGTCGACGAGCGCTGGGTGCCGCCGGACAACGAAGCTTCGAACACCAGGCTCGTGCGCGAACACCTGCTGCGGGACCGCGCCGCGTCGGCACGCTTCCATCCGCTCGCCCGCGCAGACGGCGATCGCGAGCGCGCCGTCGCCGGCGCGAACGCGTGGTTCCCGGACGCACCGACCGTCGCGCTGCTCGGCATGGGCGACGACGGTCATACCGCGTCGCTGTTTCCCGGCATGGCCGCGCTCGACGCCGCGTTCGCCGACGACGGGCCGTATCGCGCGGTCGACGCCGACGGGTGCGCCGGCGCGCAGGCGTGGCCGCAGCGCATCACGCTGGTACCGGCGGCGTTCACGCGCATCGCGTCGCTCTGCCTGCTGATCCGGGGCGAGCACAAGCGCACGCTGCTGCGGCAGGCGCTGGCCGACGACGATGCGTGGCGCTGGCCGGTGCTCGCCGCGGTGCACGCGGCGGCAACGCGGTTCACGGTCTACTGGGCCCCTTGAGGCGAGACGGAGCACGACGATGGCGATCCATCCGCGCCTGCACGAAATCACGGAACGCATCCGCGCGCGCAGCCTCGCGACGCGCACCGCGTACCTCGCCGCGATCGAGGCCGCGCGCGGCCGCGGCCCGCATCGCGGCCACCTGAGCTGCGGCAATCTCGCGCACGGCTTCGCGGTCGCCGAAGGCGCCGACAAAGCGCGCATCGCCGGCGCGGTCACGCCCAACCTCGGCATCGTCACCGCGTTCAACGAGATGCTCTCGGCGCACGCACCTTACGAGCACTACCCGCCGCTGATCCGCGACGCCGCGCGTCGCGCCGGCGGCACCGCGCAGGTCGCCGGCGGCGTGCCGGCGATGTGCGACGGCGTCACCCAGGGCCAGGACGGCATGGAGCTGAGCCTGTTCTCGCGCGACGTGATCGCCCAGGCCACCGGCATCGCCCTCACCCACGACATGTTCGACGCGGCGCTGCTGCTGGGCATCTGCGACAAGATCGTGCCCGGGCTGCTGCTCGGCGCGCTCGCGTTCGGCCACCTGCCGAGCGTGTTCGTGCCGGGCGGACCGATGCCGCCGGGGCTGCCGAACAAGGAGAAGCAGGCGGTCCGCGAGCGCTTCGCGAACGGCGCGGCTTCGCGCGAAGAGCTGCTGGCGGCGGAGGCCGCGTCGTACCACAGCGCCGGCACCTGCACGTTCTACGGCACCGCCAATTCCAACCAGGTGCTGCTGGAGGCGATGGGGCTGCAGCTGCCGGGATCGTCGTTCGTGAACCCGGGCACGCCGCTGCGCGACGCGCTGACGCGCGAGGCGGTAGCGCTGGCGACGCGCATCACCGCGCTCGGCGAGCACTGGAAGCCGATGGGTCGCCTGGTCGACGAGCGGGCGATCGTCAACGCGATCGTCGCGCTGCTCGCCACCGGCGGATCGACGAACCACACGATCCACTTCATCGCGGTCGCGCGCGCGGCCGGCATCGTCGTCGACTGGGAGGATTTCGACGCGCTCGCGCGCATCGTGCCGCTGCTGGCGCGGATCTACCCGAACGGCGACGCCGACGTGAACCATTTCGCGGCCGCCGGCGGCACGCCGTTCGTCTTCCGGGAACTGCTCGACGCGGGACTGATGCACGAGGACGTCGAGACGATCCTGCCCGGGCAGTCGCTGCGCGCATGGACGCGCGAGCCGCGACTGGACGGCGACGGCGCGCTGTACTGGGTCGACGCGGTGCCGGCGTCCGCCGACACGGCGATCGTGCGGCCGGCCGCCGACCCGTTCGATCCGCACGGGGGACTGTCCCTGCTGCGCGGCAACCTCGGGCGCTCGCTCGGCAAGCGGTCGGCGGTGAAGCCGGAGCATCGCCGCGTGCATGCGCCGGCGGTCGTGCTGGACCATCCGCGCACGCTGAACCTGCTGCACCAGCAGGGCGCGCTGCCGGAGCATTTCGTCGCGGTCGTGCGGTTCCAGGGCCCGAAGGCGAATGGGATGCCGGAAATGCATTCGCTGCTGCCGGTGCTCGGGCTGCTGCAGAACCAGGGGCGCCGCGTCGCGCTGGTGACCGACGGGCGGCTGTCGGGCGCGTCGGGCAAGGTGCCGGCGGCGATCCACGTGACGCCCGAGGCGCTGTGCGACGGCCCGATCGCGCGCGTGCGCGACGGCGACATGATCCTGCTCGACCTCGACACCGACGCCCTCGTCGTCGAAGTCGCCGACGCCGAACTGGCGGCGCGCGAACCGGCGCGGCCGCACCCGGCCAATCGCGTCGATCTCGGCCGCAGCCTGTTCGGTCTCAACCGGGCGAACGTCGGCCCCGCCGACGAGGGCGCGCTGTCGATCTCGGTCGGCGGCGAAGGCTGATCCGGACCCGCGTCAGCGTGCCGCGGTGCGCGCGCCGCTCGATGCGCGCACCACGAGCGCCGGCTCGATCGTCAGCGGTCCCCCGGGTTCGGCGTCGCCGGCGAGCCGCGCGATCAGGCGCCGCGCGGCGACGTCGCCGAGGCGCGCGATGTCCACGCGCATCGTCGTCAGCGCCGGATGCATGTAGTTCGCCATCGGGATGTCGTCGAAGCCGGCCAGCGCGATGTCGTCGGGCACGCGCAGGCCCGCCTGCGCGAACGCGAACAGGCAGCCGAGCGCCATCATGTCGTTCGCCGCGAACACCGCGTCGGGCCGCGTGCCGGACTGCAGCAGCGCCTGCCCCGCACGGTGTCCCGAGGCACCATCGAACATGCCTTCGACGACCCACGGCTCGCCGCCGGACGCCGACGCCGCGAGCTCGTCCTGGTAGCCGCGCAGCCGCTCGACCGCGTCGTACGTGCCGGCGAGGCCGCCGATGAACGCGATGCGGCGATGGCCGACGTCCAGCAGATGCCGCACCATCGCCCGCGCGCCGCCGTACGCGTCGATGCACACCGCGTTCGCGCCGGGCGCGCCGGGGCTGTTGATCATCACGATCGGCATCGCGCCGGCCGGGCGTTCGGCGCCCGGCGCCGGCGCGTCGGTGAACGGCGCCATCAGCAGCACGCCGTCGACACGGCCGCGCAGCGTGCGCAGCGAGGCGTCCTGCTCGTCCGGGTCGCAGTCGTAGTTCGACACGACGATGTGCATGCCGTGCTCGCGCGCGGCGCCGTCGACGCCACGCAGCAGTTCCGAGAAGAATTCACCGTCGAGGCTCGGCAGCACCACGCCGAGCGTCTGCGTCCGCCGGCTGCTGAGGCTGCGTGCGGCGGCGTGCGGGACGTAGCGCAGCTGTTCGGCCGCCTCCTCGACGCGCTGGCGCACGGCGGCCGTCACGTTCTGGTGCCCGTTGAGCGCGCGCGACACCGTCGCCACGGACACCCGGGCCACGCGGGCCACATCCTTGATCGTCACGCTCACATCGGCTTCCCCATCCCCGATCCCGCCGTGGCGGGCTGCCGGGAGGCCGATTCTGCATCAAGTACGGCGCGGATTCACGGACCGCGTGAGCGGCCGAAGCCGCCGGCTCAGGGCAGTACGGGACGGAATGGACGCACCTCGACGCGCTCGAAAACCCCCGCCGCGAGGTAGGGCTCGGCGTCCGCCCACGCCCGCGCCTCGGCCAGCGACGGGAATTCGGCCACCACGAGGCTGCCGGTGAACCCGGCGGGGCCCGGATCTTCGGCGTCGAGCGCCGGCAGCGGGCCGGCGAGCTTCAGGCGGCCGGCGGCCGCGAGCGCCTGCAGGCGCGCCAGATGCGCGGGACGCGCGGCGAGACGGGCCGGCAGCGCGCCGTCGCGTTCATGGCCCAGGATCATGTACCACACGGTGCGCACTCCGATTCGTGGAAAATGCCGCGGCACCCCGACGGAAACCGCCATGGATCGCCTCGAAGACGTCGTCATTATCACCGAAGTGGACGACGGCCCCGCCTTCGCCGGCCACATCTTCCGCCGCGCGTTCGGCGCCGAGATCCCGGATTTCGAGCATCACGTGGTCGCCTTCGTACGGCCTGCCGAGGACCTGTTCGTGCCGGCGAACTACGTGCACCTGTGGCTGCGCGACGACGTCGGGCTGATCGGCGGCGCGTCGACCGACGGTCGCGCGTTCGGTCACCTCGCGCCGGAGACCGCCACGCGCATCCGCGACGCCGGCGGGCTCTACCTGCAGACGCTGCGCTGGACCTTCGCGAAATTCGCCGACCGCTGCGACGCGTTCTTCGGCTACTGCGGCGACCCGCGCGCGTGGGAAGTCGACATGCAGGCCGGCTTCGAACCCACGAAGCACGACAAGCTGATCGCGCACTGGCACCGGCCGCTGCCGGCGGCGCGGCGGGACGAACTGGTGGAACGCGTGAATGCGATGGGGCCGTTCTGATACCGGGTGCGGCCGCCGCCGACGGCGTTTTTCGCGGCTGGAGCCGCTCCTACGGGGTCGACGGGGTCCGGGACGCCGCCAGGATCGACTGCAGCTCGCCCGGCGTCTTCCAGTGCCACCCGCAGACGTAGCGCGGCAGTTCCCACGGGTCGCTGCCGGCGTGGACCGGTTCGCCCTGCACGCCGAACGCGGCGAGCAGGCCGAGCCGCTGGCCGTGTCGCGGCAGGTATTCGCCGCGCAGGAACTCGCCGGCATGGCCGTACGGGTACGCGAACAGCCGGCAGCGCGCGGGCGCGATGCGCGCGCCGATGTACGCCAGCGCGTCGTCGACCTGGGCGCGGGCGCGCGCATCGGTATCGACCGCGAAGAAATCGCCGCGTGGCATGCCGTCGGCGGCCGGGGCGAGCACGGGATGGTTGTGGTCCCAGCTGTGGCAGCCGATCTCGATGCCGCCCGACGCCACCGCGCGCGGCCACCAGTCTTCGCCCATCCAGCCGTGGCCCGGCAGGCATTCGGCGTCCATCCGCGCACGCGCGACGGGGTCGGCGATCACGAAGCTCGTCAGGTGCGGTTCGAACCCCGGATGCGCGGCGGCGGCGTCGCGCAGCGCGCCGAGGAAGCCGCGCTGCACGCCATGCCCCGGCCAGTCGACGTCGTCGACGTCGAGCACGGTGCCGTCGTCGGCGGTGATCGCGACGCAGCGGCGCAGGTCGCGATCGGCGAGCCCGAGCCGCTGTTCGGCGACCCACGCCGCCGGCACGACGCGCCAGCCCTCGCGCGCCAGCATCGCCAGATCCGCGGCCAGCGCGACATGGTCGTTGCCCGCGTATCTGTCGCCGTCGACGTTCGCGGCGTGGTACGTCAACACCGGCACGCGCGGCATCGCGGTCATTCCAGGTGCAGGCCCTTGTAGCGCGTGCTGTGCGGCTCGCGGAGTTCGTCGTCCGGTCGCGTCGTCGTGTAGTAGTACATCGCGATCGAGCGACGCCAGACCCCGGGCGGCGTCGCCAGCGGCGCCGGATGCCCGTGGAACGTGTCGCTGCGCGTGCCGAAGACCACGGCGCGGTTGTGCCGCGGCGCGATCGACACCTCGCGGCGCGCGGCATCGGTGGACCACAGCTCCAGGTCACCGCCCCACGCCGTGTCCCAGTCCGGATTGAGGTACAGCAGCAGGTTCACGCGCCGGTGCGCCTGCATGCCGGGATGCCAGTTGAAATCGGCATGCACGCCGAGGTGCCCGCCGGGCCCGACCAGATGCACGCCGCCGCCGAGCAGCTGCGGGTCGGGCAGCAGATGCGCAATGCCGGTGAGCGCCTCCACGAACGCGACGAACGGCCCGCTGTTGAACTCGTGCAGCACGCGCACGACCGCCTCGGGCAGCCGCGACTGGTTCGCGCTCGCGAGCTTCATCTCGAAGCCGGCGGCGGCATAGCGATCCCAGCCGATGTCGTCGTCGGGGCCCGGCAGCGCCGCCGCCAGCGCGGCCGCGGCGTCGTCGCGCAGCAGGCCGTCGATCACCGCATGCGGGAACGGTGCCGCCCGCGCGTACGCGTCGCGCTCGCGCGCGGCGATCGTGTCGAGCCGGTCGATGTCGAACGCGAAACGCATCGCGGTCCCCGTGGTAGCCCCCGACAATCTAGCGCGCGGCGTCCCCTGACGACGGGCCGATGGTGCGGTCCAGCATCGCCAGCACGCGCTTCGCCCAGTCGGCGCGGTTCTTCAGCAGGTAGTTGCCGTGGCCCTCGCCCTTGTATTCGACATGCTGCACGTCGGCGCCGGCCTTCTGCAGCTGTCGCAGCATCTGGTCGGTCTGTTCCGGCGGGGCGATGCGGTCTTTCTCGCCCGCGCCGAGCAGCACCGGGATGCGGATCTTTTCCGCGAACGACGTCGGCGAGATCGCGTCGAGGTCGGTGCCGATGCCGAGCAACTCGTCGAAGCCGCGCCACGAGCGACCGACCGAGCCGTCGGCCATCAGCCGGCGCAGGTCGTAGACGCCGACGTTGCCGATCGCGCAGGCATAGAGCGACGGCTCGCGCGCCGGCGCCGCCAGCGACGCGTAACCGCCATAGCTCGCGCCGTACAGGCAGATGCGACCGGGCGCGGCGTGACCCTGGTCGATCGCCCAGCGCGTGGCGTCGACGATGTCGTCGATCATGCGCGTGCCCCACTGGCGCGAGCCGGCCTCGTAGAACGCGCGCCCGTAGTTGCCCGAGCCGCGGAAGTTCACCTGCAGCACCGCGTACCCGCGGCTGGCCAGCAGCTGGATCTCGGACCGGAAGCCCCAGCGGTCGAACGGACCCATCGGACCGCCATGCGGCATCACCACCAGCGGGCCCGGCTGCCCCTTCGGTCGCGACGCCGGCACGGTCAGGAACCCTTCGAGTTCGAGGCCGTCGCGCGCCGCGAAGCGGAACGGCCGCATCGGCGACATCATCGGCGGAAGCATCAGCGCCTGCCGTTCGGCGAGGTATTCCGCCTTCCCGCGTGCGTGGTCGACGAGGTAGTACTCGCCCGAGTTCACGTCCGACGACACGAGGTAGATGCCCTTGTCGCCATCGCGGGTGAACGAGGTCGGGAAGACGTACGCGTCCGGGAACGCGCGCGCCATCTTCTGCAGTTCCTTCGCGTGCCGGTCCTGCGGGTCGATCAGGTGCAGTGTCGGACGGCCGTCGAGGTAGACCAGCGCCACCACACCGCCGGTCACCGGCGAACGCAGCACCACGTACGGATCGACACGCGGATGCCGATGCACCAGCGTGCGCTCCCCCGTGGCCATGTCGAGCGCGTAGACGCCGTCGGGACCCTCGCGTTCCTCGATCTGCAGGTAGGCCGTGCGGTTGTCGGCGGAAAAGCCGAGCATGCCGGCCTGCACGCCGTCGGCATTGCCGTCGACGATCAGCTTCCACTCGTCGCGGTTGTCCCCGCGCGGGCCGATGCGCGCGTACAGGCGCGATTCGCGCTCGTTGCCGATGCGGCCGACATCGACGCGACCGAAGCCCGCGTTGTCCGGATAAACCCAACCCTCATGGGTCGGGCCGCCGCCGCGGAGCATGTTCTCCGCGATCTGGCCGTTCGACAGCTTGATCTTGCGGATGCCCGGGCCGACCAGGATGTGGTCGTCGTCGTCCCGCAGCGCGTCGATCAGGAACAGATAGCGGTCCTTGTTCACGACGCGCCCTTCGCTGCCGTCGGCGTTCGCGAGATAGAGGAACGGGTTGGCCCGGGGCCGCGCCAGCGACCCGCTGCGTTCGCGGACGGTGTAGACCACCTGGCGCGGATTCACCCACGTGAAGTCGTCGATTTCCGCGTCGTCGGTGAGCGACAGGCCGCCCGTCTGCTTCATATCCGCCAGCCGCAGGAACACGAGCATCAGGCGCCCTTCGTTCGGCACGGTGGCAGCGAGGTGCACGCCGTCCGGGGAAATCTTGATGCTGTCGAACTTGTCGAGTTCGAGGAACGATTCGACGGGGAGCTGGGCCACGGTGAGCACCGTCGCATCCGGCCCGGGCACGGGCGCGGTGGCGGCCGCCCACGAGAGCGACGGGACGAGGAGCAGCAGAAGCCGTGCAGCGTAGCGGAAGGACATGGGGAACCCGGGCCGATTGAAAAATCCGCGCGACTCTATCGGAGCCGGCAGGCCGGGGAAAGCGATACTCACCGTCGGCCGCGACCGACGTTTCCATCATCACGCGCCGGCGTTCACAATCGGTCGATGCCCGAACGTCTGCTGGTTCATCCGGTCAACCCGCAAGCCCGCCTGATCGACAAGGCGGCCACCGTGCTGCGCGACGGCGGGCTGGCGCTGGTGCCCACCGACGCCGGTTACACGCTGGCGTGGACGCTGAACGCCAAGGACGCCGAGGAGCGGGTACTGAGGCTGCGCGAACTGGACAGCCGTCACCCTTTCACCTTACTCTGTCGCCAATTGAG
>CBIHMN010000030.1:0-12089 GCA_966211005.1 uncultured Arenimonas sp. | reverse complement strand
ACGGCTACCCGCGCAACCTCGCGCAGGCCAACGCGCTCGACGCGCTGCTGGCGCGGCTCGGGCAGCCGGTCGACATCGCCGTGCAGCTCGACGTCGACGCCGAGAAGCTGGTCGACCGTCTCGCGGGGCGCGCGCAGGCCGAAGGCCGGGCCGACGATTCCCCGGACGCGGTGCGCAAGCGGCTGGCGGTGTACGACGAGGCGACCGCGCCGGTCGTCGACTTCTACCGCACGACCGGCCGCCTCGCGTGCGTCGACGGCGTCGGCGGCATGGACGACGTCTTCCAGCGCATCCTCGTCACGCTCGCGCCCACGCCCGAAGTCGGCTGATCCGCGTCGATGGGCGCGCTGCTGCGCCAGCTGTTCGGCGTCTGCCTGTTGCGGACCGGCCCGCAGGACCTCCCGTACTCCGTCGTCGCGACGCGGGTGGCGATCGGCTCGCTGCTGGCGTTCCAGGCGGCCGTCGGGGTCGCGACCGGCGCGCAGGGGCCGGCGATCCTCGCCCGGCTCGGCGTGACGCTGCTGGTGCTGGCCGGCGTGACGCCGTGGCTGCTCCGCGCGCGCGGCTTCGCGAACCGCACCGCGCAGACGCTGCTGGCCCAGGCGGGCGCCGGCCTGCTGTTCTCGCTGGCGATGCTGCCGGCGGCCGTGGCGCTGCTGCCCTACGTCACCCCCGACGGCACCCCTGGCGCGACGCCACCGCAGGCGATGCTGCCGGCGCTGGCCATGCTGGTGCTGTTCGTCTGGAAACTGCGCGTCGACGCGTCGATCTGGACGCACGCGCTGGACGTGCGACGCCAGCAGGGCCTGCTGCTGGCCGTCGTGCTGGTGGTCGCCGAACTGGTCCTGCTGCTCCTGTTCGCGCCGGCCGTTCCCCGGCCGGCCGGCACCTGACATCCTGAGCGCGATGAAACTGCACATCCTCGGCATCTGCGGCACGTTCATGGGCGGAGTGGCCGCGCTGGCGCGCGAGCTCGGCCACGCGGTCGACGGCTCCGACCAGAACGTGTACCCGCCGATGTCGACGCAGCTCCAGCAGCTCGGCATCACGCTCGCGTCGGGTTACGCGCCCGGGCACCTGTCCGCCGACACCGACGTGGTCGTCGTCGGCAACGCGCTGTCGCGCGGCAATCCCGCGGTCGAACACGTGCTCGACCAGGGGCTGGCCTACACGTCCGGCGCGCAGTGGCTCAGCGAGAACGTGTTGCCGGGGCGCGAGACGATCGCGGTCGCCGGCACGCACGGCAAGACGACCACGACGTCGATCCTCGCGTACCTGCTCGACGCGGCCGGGCGCGATCCGGGCTTCCTCGTCGGCGGCGTGCCGGAGAATTTCGGCGTGTCGGCGCGGCTCGGCGGCGGTCGCGAATTCGTCGTGGAAGCCGACGAGTACGACACCGCGTTTTTCGACAAGCGCAGCAAGTTCGTGCATTACCGGCCGACGGTCGCGATCCTCAACAACCTCGAATTCGACCACGCCGACATCTTTCCCGACCTCGCGGCGATCCAGCGGCAGTTTCACCATCTGGTCCGCATCGTGCCGGGGCGCGGCCGCCTGATCGTCAACGGCGAGGACGCCGCGATCCACGAGGTGCTGGCGATGGGCGCGTGGACGCCGGTGGAGACCTTCGGCATCGACGGCGACCACGACTGGGTCGCACGACTGCGCCGGGAGGACGGCTCCGAATTCGACGTGCTGCGCCGTGGCGAGCCGGTCGGCACCGTGCGCTGGCACCTGGTCGGACGCCACAACGTGATGAACGGCCTCGCGGCGATCGCGGCGGCCGACGCGGTCGGTGCCGACATCGCCACCGCGATCGCGGCGCTGCCGGCGTTCGTCAGCGTCAAGCGCCGCCTCGAGCGGCTCGGCGAGCGCGACGGCATCACGGTCTACGACGATTTCGCGCACCACCCGACGGCGATCCGCACGACGCTGCAGGGGCTGCGCGCGCGCGTCGGCGACGCGCGGATCGTCGTCGCGATGGAGCCGCGCAGCAATTCGATGCGCCTCGGCGCGCACGCGGCGCAGATCGCGCCGTCGCTGCGCGACGCGGACGCGGTGTTCTTCCTGCATCGACCCGAGCTGCCGTGGGATGCCGCCGCGGTGGTGTCGGCGCTGCAGGGCGAAGGCCATACCGTGCCGACGGTCGACGCGCTCGTCGCGGCGCTCGCCGGCACCGTGCGTCGCGGCGACCAGGTCGTGTTCATGTCCAACGGCGGTTTCGAGGACGCGCCGCGCCGCCTGCTCGCGGCGCTGCCGGGCTGAGATGGACGTCGAACTGCCGCTGTTCCCGCTGTCCTCCGTGCTGTTCCCCGGCGGCAATCTGGCGCTGCGGATCTTCGAGCCGCGCTATCTCGACCTGGTGCGCCGCTGCGGCCGCACCGGCGAGGGTTTCGGCATCTGCCTGCTGAAGGAAGGCGGCGAGGTCGGCGTCGCCAGGGCGACCGCGACGATCGGCACGGAAGCCACCATCATCGACTTCGCGATGACCGACGAAGGCCTGCTCGCGATCACCGTGCATGGCGGGCGGCGCTTCGAAATCCTGCGCACGCGCGTGCAGCCGGACGGCCTCGTCGTCGGCACGGTGCGCTGGCTGCACGAAGCCCCGCCGAGCCTGCTGCGTTCCGAACACCACCTGCTGTCGCTGCTGCTCGCGCGGGTGATGGACAAGGCGGGCATCGACCACGAAGGCGCCGGGAAGGGCGACCTCGCCGACGCGGCCTGGGTCGGCTGGCGCCTGGCCGAATGGCTGCCGCTGACGGCGGCCGACCGGCAGCGGCTGCTGGAACTCGACGACGCCGACGCGCGCCTGCAGTCGCTCGTCGAGCGGCTGCCGGATTTCCAGGCCGACTAGAGCGGCGGCGGCGCGCGCAGGCGCAGCACGCGGCGGCCGTCGTCGTCGCGGATCGAGAGCTCCGCCTGCAGGCCGGTCGTGCCCTCGCGCACGTCGTCGAGCAGGGCGTCGTCGATCGGCTGCGCCTGCCAGTAGCTGACGAAGTCGAGCTGCTCGGTGAAGCGCAGTTCCTGCGCCGTCCCCATCCACACCTTCAGGTCACCCGGCTGCAGCACCACCGGTGCCGCCCACAGGCGCAGCACGTCCATGCGTCTGCGGTCGTCGCCGCGACGGACCATCACCAGCGCTTCGGCGCGGCCTTCGTGGGTCGCCGGCAGCACCGGCAGCTCATCGGGCGAGGCGTCCTTGTCGAGCGTCTGCAGCAGCCCGGTCCAGCCGCCGGTGTCGTAGTCTTCCCAGCCGGCGAGCAGCAGGCGCGCACGCAGGTCGTCGAGGCGGCCCGCGTACTGCACGTTCAGCGGCCACGCGGTCGCCGCGTCCATCTCGTTGCGATGCGACGGCAGCGCCACCTGCCAGTCGTACGCCCACCAGCGCGACGCGTCGAGCGGCGTGCTCGCCAGCGGCGGCGCGAAGCGCGCCAGCATGTCGTCGGCGACGCGGCTGCCGTGCCAGGCGGCGGTGCCGAGCACCAGCACGAAGAACACGGTCGCCGTCGGCCGCACCCAGAACGAGCGCACCACGCGACGCCGGTAGGCGATGCCGAGCGCGGCGATCCACAGCAGGCCGAGCATCATCCCGGCGAGCACGTCGCTGAGCCAGTGCGCGCCGAGGTACAGGCGCGAGAACCCGAGCAGCGCCACGATCAGCGCGGTGACGACGTACGGCCAGGCGCGCTTGCGCCCGGGCAGTTCGCGCGCGATCAGCACGGCGAAGAACCCGTAGACCACGGTCGCCAGCGTCACCGACGCCGACGGGAAGCTGAAACCCGGCGCCGCCGTCGCCGCCGGCGGCTTCGGCATGTGCAGCAGCCAGCCGAGCACCCACGTCAGCGCCAGCGCGAACGCCGGGGCGGCGAGCCAGTGCCACGCGGCCACGTGCCGGCGGCGCCACAGCAGCCACGCGAACACGCCGAGCACCGCCGGCCACAGCACCACCGCGTCGCCGAGCGAGGCGAGGAAGGCCATGGGCACGTCGGCCAGCGGGTTGCGCAACGCGAACATCAGCTGGTGCACGGTCAGGTCGAGGTCGGACGGCGCGCTGCCGCCGCTGACGGAGATCAGCAGGCTGAAGAAACCCCATCCCGCGAACGCCAGCACGATCGCCAGCAGCAGCAGCGAGGCCGATTCCGGCCGGTTGGGGTCGATCAGCGCTTCCGAGTAGCGGCCGAGCACCGGATGCCGGTGCGACCACGCGAGCGCGCGCTCGATCATGTCGGTGGTGTGCGCGCCGAGCCAGCGCCAGAGCTGGAACACGAGCGTCCAGATCGCGGCGACCAGCACCAGCACGACGCCGAGCACGATCGCCAGCCGCCCGGCGACCGCCGCGACGAGATCCAGCGACGTGCCGAACAGCCAGCCGGGCGCGAGGAACGTGGCCGACCAGATGATCGCGGCGACGAAACTCGCCGGGCCGTACTGTTTCAGCGGCATCCGCAGCATGCCGGCGATGGCCGGCACGAACGGGCGGATCGCGCCGACGTAGCGCGCCATCACGATGCTCTTCATGCCGTGCCGGCGGAACGCGATCTCGCCGCGCGCGAGCCACTGCGGGTGCTTGTAGAACGGCCAGCGCTGCCGCAGCTGCGGCCCGAAGCGGTGGCCGACCCAGTAACTGATGCCGTCGCCCGCGAACGCGCCGGCACTGGCGCACAGCAGCGCGTACCAGCCGTCGACATGCCCGAGCCCGACCAGCGTGCCGACCGCGAACAGCAGCGGGACGGCCGGCACGGCGACGCCGACGATCACCAGCGCGTCGCCGAATGCGATGAGGAAGATCACGAGGCCCGCCGCGAGCGGATTCTGGCCGATCCAGGCGACGAGGGCTTCGAAACGGGCGGAATCCATATGGGCGGCGATTATAGGCCGGCCCCCGGCGACCCCGGTTTACACTGCGCGAAGTTTCCGGAGGCGACGGATGGCCGATCTGCGCGGCAAGACCCTGTTCATCACCGGCGCCTCGCGCGGCATCGGGCTGGCCATCGCGCTGCGTGCGGCGCGCGACGGCGCGAACGTCGCGATCGCGGCGAAATCGTCGGTTCCGAACCCGAAGCTGCCCGGCACCATCCACGACGCGGCGGCGGCGGTGGACGCCGCGGGCGGGCAGGGCCTCGCGCTGCGATGCGACATCCGCGAGGAAGACGACGTGCGCGGCGCGGTCGCGGCCACGGTGGAACGTTTCGGCGGCCTCGACATCCTGGTGAACAACGCCAGCGCGATCTGGCTGCGCGGCGCTTTGGAGACGCCGATGAAGCGTTTCGACCTGATGCAGCAGGTGAATGCGCGCGGCGCGTTCCTGTGCGCGCAGGCCTGTCTGCCGCACCTGCTGCAGGCGCAGGATCCGCATGTCCTGACACTGGCGCCGCCGCCGACGCTCGATCCGGCGTGGTGGGGCCCCCATACCGGCTACACGCTGGCGAAGATGGGCATGAGTTTCGTCACGCTCGGGCTGGCGGCCGAATTCGGGCCACGCGGCGTCGCGGTGAACGCGCTGTGGCCGCGCACCGTGATCGCCACCGACGCGCTGAAGATGATTCCGGGCGCCGAGATCGACCGCTGCCGCACGCCCGCGATCGTGGCCGACGCCGCGCACGCGATCCTGACCACACCCGCGCGCGAGGTGACCGGCCGCTTCCTGATCGACGAGGAGGTGCTGCGTGCGGCGGGCGTCGACGATTTCGCGCGCTACGCGGTCGATCCGTCGAAGCCGCTGCTGCCCGACCTGTTCCTGCCGTCATGAGATACCTGCACACGATGGTGCGCGTGCGCGACCTCGAGGCGTCGCTACGCTTCTACGTCGACGCGCTGGGTCTGCGCGAAGTGCGGCGTCGCGAGGTGCCGCAGGGACGCTTCACGCTGGTGTTCCTCGCCGCCCCCGAGTCGCCCGATGCCGAGGTCGAGCTCACCTTCAACTGGGACGACGAGGCCTACGCCGGCGGACGCAATTTCGGCCACCTCGCGTTCGAGGTCGACGACATCCATTCGGCCTGCGAGCGGCTGCAGGCGCACGGCGTCACCATCAATCGCCCGCCCCGCGACGGCCGCATGGCTTTCGTCCGCTCGCCGGACGGCATCTCCATCGAGCTGCTGCAGAAGGGCCAGGCACTGGAACCGCGCGAGCCGTGGCTGTCGATGCCGAACAGCGGGAGCTGGTGACGCGCGCCGCCCCGCTCAGGCCTCGGGCAGGGGCTCGCCGCACCGGCGGCAGTGCGCGGCATCCGGCTCGTGCTCCGCGAGCGCGCAGCCGCCGCAGCGCACCCGGCGGCGTTCGCGCAGTCCCATCGCCAGTTCCGCGGTGTAGATCCCGGTGGGGACGGCGATGATGCCGTAGCCGATCAGGATCAGCGCGGACGTCACGAACCGCCCCAGCGGGGTCAGCGGCGTGATGTCGCCGAATCCGACGGTGGCCATCGTCACGATCGCCCAGTACATCGACACCGGGATGCTGGTGAACCCGTTCGCCGGACCTTCGATGACGTACATCGCGGCGGCGAAGATCAGCACCAGTGTCAGCACCGCGACGAGGAACACGAGGATCTTGCGTCGCGCGCGGTACAGCGCCGTCACCAGCATGCCGCCGGCCTCGGTGTATTCCAGCAGCTTGAGCACGCGGAAGATGCGCAGGATGCGCAGCACGCGCACGACCAGCAGCGCCTGGCTGCCGGGCAGCAGCAGCGACAGGTAGGTCGGCAGGATGGAAAGCAGGTCGATGACGCCGAAGAAACTGCGCGCGTAGGCCAGCGGCCGCCGCACGACCGCGAGCCGGACGGCGTACTCGAGGGTGAAAAGCAGCGTGAACATCCATTCGAGCGCGTAGAACCAGGTCGACCAGCGCGCGTGCAGCCCGGCCTCGCTGTCGAGGATCACCACGGTCACGCTCGCCACGATGGCCGCGATCAGCAGCAGGTCGAACTGGCGCGCCGGGCCTTCGTCGTGCCGGAAGATGATGTGGAACCAGCGCGCACGCCAGCCGGTCGCCGTCGCCGGGCCGAGCCCGCGCCCGCCGAGTTCCGGTGCGGTCGTCACGCGAGTACTCCGAGCGCTTCGCCGAAGTCCGCGACCAGATCGTCCGGATGTTCCAGCCCGACCGACACGCGCAGCAGGTCCGGCGCGCTGTGCGGAAGCGGCCCTTCCACCGACGCCCGGTGTTCGACCAGCGTTTCGGGGCCGCCGAGCGACGTGGCGTTGGTCGCCAGCCGGAGCGCGCCCGCGACCGCCAGTGCCGCCTCGCGGCCGCCGTGCGGACGAACGCTGAGCATCGCGCCGAAATCGCGCATCTGCCGCGCGGCGATCGCGTGGCCGGCGTGATCCGGCAGGCCCGGCCAGTTCACCTGCGCCACGGCGGGATGCTTCGCGAGGAATTCCGCCAGCGCGCGCGCGCCACGGCAATGCCACGCCATCCGTGCCGGCAGCGAGCGGCAGCCGCGCAGGGTCAGCCAGGCCGAAAAGGGTGCCAGCACCGCGCCGGTGACGTGTCGCCGGTGTGCGGCCCGGGCGGCGAGATCATCGTCGTGCGCGAAGACCAGTGCGCCGCCCATCACGTCACTGTGGCCGCCGAAATACTTCGTCGTCGAGTGCATCACGACGTCCGCGCCCAGTGTCAGCGGGCGCTGGAGCATCGGCGTGGCGAACGTGTTGTCGCAGGCCAGCCGCGCGCCGTGGGCCCGTGCGAGCCGCGCCAGGGCCTCGATGTCGGCGACCTGCAGCAGCGGGTTGGACGGCGTCTCCGCCCAGATCAGCACCGTGGCGGGACGCATCGCGGCGCGCACGGCGTCGAGGTCGGCGAGATCCACGGCGGTGCCGGTGATGCCGCGCTCGGGCAGGAACTCGTTCGCCAGCGAACGCAGGCCGGTGTAGCAGTCGAGCGGATAAAGGAAGTGCGCGCCGGCCGGCAACGATTCGAGAAGGCCGTTCATCGCCGCCATGCCGGAGCCGAACACCAGGGCGCGGGCGCCGCCTTCGAGCGTCGCGAGCGTGTGTTCCAGCCGCGCCTGCGTCGGGTTGTCTTCACGCTGGTACTCGAACCCGGCGACGCGTTCGCCGGCGGGGCCGTGGCGGAACGTGGTGGACAGATGGATCGGGGGCGCGATCGCGCCGGTCGCGAGGTCCGGCTCGCCACCGGCGTGCACCGCGAGCGTCTCGAGGCGGAGGCCGTCCGCGCCGCGATCGGTGCTCATGCCGAGGCGACCTCCCGGAACGCCTCGCGCGCTGCGTCGATCGTATGCGCGATCTCGACGTCGCCGTGCGCGCTCGACAGGAACGCGGCTTCGAACGCGGAGGGCGCGAAGTACACGCCGCGGCGCAGCATCGCGTGGAAGAACCGGTTGAACGCCGCGGTGTCGCAGGCGATCGCGTCGGCGAAGGTCTCGACCTTCCGGTCGGTGAAGAACAGCCCGAACATCGCGCAGCTGCGATTGGTCGTCAGCGCGACACCCGCGTCGCGCGCCGCCGACTCCAGGCCGTCGCACAATTCGTGCGTGCGGCGCTCGAGCCGTTCGTGGAAGCCCGGGGCCTCGATCAGCCGCAGCGTGGCCAGGCCGGCGGCCATCGCGACCGGGTTGCCGCTGAGCGTGCCGGCCTGGTACACCGGGCCCGCCGGCGCGACCTGCCGCATCAGGTCGGCACGACCCCCGTACGCACCCACCGGCATGCCGCCGCCGATGATCTTGCCGAACGTGCTCAGGTCCGGCTCGATGCCGTAGCGCTGCTGCGCGCCGCCGAGCGCGACCCGGAAGCCCGTCATCACTTCGTCGAATATCAGGATGGCGCCGTGCCGCGTGCACAGGTCGCGCAGGTGCTGCAGATAGCCGTCGCGCGGGAGGATGCAGTTCGCGTTGCCGACGATCGGCTCGACGATGACGCCGGCGATGTCGTCGCCGGCTTCGTCGAACAGCCGGGTCGCCGCATCGAAGTCGTTGTACGGCAGCGTCAGCGTCAGGTCGGCGAGCACCTTCGGCACGCCCGGCGAATTCGGCAGACCGAAGGTCAGCGCGCCGGAGCCGGCCTTCACGAGGAAGCTGTCGCCGTGGCCGTGGTAGCAGCCTTCGAACTTGACGATGCGGCTGCGGCCGGTCGCGCCACGCGCCAGCCGGATCGCCGAGAGCGTGGCCTCGGTGCCGGAGTTCACCATCCGCGACATCCGCATCGACGGCACGAGCCGGCGCAGCGTTTCCGCCATCTCCACTTCCAGCGCGTTCGGCACGCCGAAGCTGAGGCCGTCGCACATCGTGCGCGCGACCGCGTCGAGCACGTCGGGATGCGCGTGGCCGGCGATCATCGGGCCCCAGCTGCCGACGTAATCCACATAGCGGTTGCCGTCGACATCGATCAGGTACGCGCCTTCGGCGCGCTTCGCGAAGAACGGTTCACCGCCCACGGAGCGGAACGCCCGCACCGGCGAATTGACGCCGCCGGGCAGCAGCTCGAGCGCGCGGGTGAAGAGGTCGTGGCTGGTGTCGGTGTTCATGCGCGAAAGGTTCCGTGGTCAGGGAGCGAACGCGCGCCGGTAGGCGCGGACGGCGGCCGCGGGGTCGGCGGCATCGAAGACGCCGGTGATCGCGGCGACGAGGTCGGCGCCGGCGGCGACGACGGCGGGCGCATTGTCCGGCGTGATGCCGCCGATCGCCACCACCGGGAGCGGGCCGCCGGCATGCTCGCGCAGGAGCGACAGCGGCGCCGCCCGTGCGCCGGGTTTGGTCGGCGACGGGAAGAACGCACCGAACGCGATGTAGCTCGCGCCTTCGTCGGCAGCGGCGCGCGCGCGCGCCGGGTCGTCGTAACACGATGCGCCGAGGATCGCCGTGGCGCCGAGGACCGCACGCGCGCGCCGGAGTTCGCCGTCGGAGGCGCCGAGGTGCGCACCGTCGGCGCCGAGGTCGGCCGCGAGCGCCCAGTCGTCATTGACGATCAGCGGCACCCCGCGCGCCCGGCACAGCGGCAGCAGCGCGGCCGCCTGCTCGCGGCGAAGCGCGGCGTTCGCCGCCTTGTTCCGGTACTGCAGCCACGTCGGGCCCCCGGCGAGCGCGGCGTCGACGCGCGCGAGGAGCCGCGACGTGTCCGCTTCGTCCGGCGTCAGCAGGTACAGGCCCCTCGCGATGCGTTCGCTGGATTTCATTTTCGGTGCGGCCGGACGGTGCGAGAATGATAGCCGTCCCGGATCAACGAGCCCGACATGAACACTGCCGCCGCCACCGCGAACCGCACCTGGATGTGCGTCGTCTGCGGATTCACGTACAACGAAGCGGACGGGCTGCCGGAGGAAGGAATCGCGCCGGGCACCCGCTGGGAGGACATTCCCGACAGCTGGGTATGCCCGGACTGCGGCGTGACGAAGGACGATTTCGAGATGGTGCCGGTCGGCTGAGTCAGTTCAGCCGGATCGAACCGGCTCCTAGTTCGATCAGAGCGATCCGGATCGCTTCGGCGTCGTCGGCTTCAGGCAGCAGTTGCAGATAGCGCGCGAGGTCTTCGCGGGCACCCTTCGCGTGGCCGAGTTCCCGGTAGGCCAGCCCCCGATCGCGCACGGCCTCGGCGGTGTCGGGCGACAGCTTGAGCAGGCGGTCGGCGCTGCGCGCGACGCGCTCCCAGTCGCCGGCTTCCACGTAGAGGCCTTTCAGGTTCCGCAGCATCCGCATCAGGATCATGCGGTGCGTCGCCGGCGCGAGGATCTGCAGCAGCTGCTGGTCGTCGGGCGCCTGGCCGCCGAGGTGCGGTGACGCGCGCTCGCGAAGTTCATCGGCGCTCACCGGGCGACCCTTGTTGTACGGATCGAGCACGAGGATGCCGTCGTCGACCGGCAGGCGCACGAGGAAATGGCCGGGGAACGAAACGCCGTCCAGCGGCATTCCGAGCCGGCGCGTCACTTCCATCTGCACCACGGCGAGCGAGATCGGAATCCCGAGCTTCCGGTCGACCACCTGGTTCAGGTAGCTGTTGCGCGGATCGTCGTACTGGTCGACGTTGGCCGTGAAGCCGATCTCGTCGAAGAGATAGCGGTTGATCGCGGTGAGTCGTGACGGCAGGTCGACGTCGCCGGCCACGACGGGGCGCAATGCCTCGGCATACGTGTCGACCTGCGCGGTGATCGCGCCGGCGTCGAGGTCGGGGTATTCGTCCCGCGCGATCAGCAGCGCGGTGTCGAGCAGCGGCAGCTCGTCGTCGCCGAGGCGGGCGAGCGTGTTCCAGTCCGGCAGTGCGTCAGCATTCTTCATCGACTCGATCTGGTGTTTCCGACGGTCGAATCAAGGGGCGCCGCGTTCCGGAACGCCGGGGCCGAGGGCGATCTCGTCGCCGCGGGCCACGCCGAGCGCCGCCGCTTCGCCCGCGTTGAGTTCGAGCACGTAAAGCGCCGGCCCCGCACTGGGATGCGGCGGGCAGCGGTCGCCGAGCGAACACGGCGCCGCGCGGCTCATCGACACCAGTCGTCGCTCGGCATCGAAATACAGGATGTCCAGCGGAATCTTCGTGTTCTTCATCCAGTACGCCTGCGGCTCTTCGTCGGCGTGCACGAAGAGCATGCCGCTGCCGGCCTCGAGGCGGTCGCGATGCATCAGGCCGCGCGTACGCTCGGCGTGTTCGTCGGCGATCTCGATCGCGATGCGCTTGCCCTTGAGCTCGACCCAGTCGCCCCCGGACACGCAGCCGCTGGCCGATGACAGCGCGAACAGCAGGAAGACGGACAGGGCGGCGCGTTGCATCGGCGTTCTCCTCGGCGTACGGGTCGACGTTCGGCGATGCCCTGCGGTACGTCAAGCGTGGTCGCCGCAGCGGCGGGCTCGCGCCTCTCCCGCGACAGGCACGGCGTTCACTGAACCGCAGCCGCGGCGCCCGGAAAAAACCGGCGCGCGGGGGCTTCCCAAAACCGTCACTGCCGTCTATTCTTCGCGGCCCTCGAACGGCCGGAACGGCGAGCGGGGGGAGTGGCCGGCGAGCGTCACGAGGTGTTGACGGCGTTCGGAAGTGCTGTATGATGTGCGGCTCGCTGGAGCGAAATGCTCTCAGCCGCGGCGGAAGCCGCCGGGTCGATGATCTTTGACAGTGTGCGCAGGAAATTTGTGCGGGCGCCTGCCGGGAGTGGACGA
>CBIHMN010000029.1:0-12135 GCA_966211005.1 uncultured Arenimonas sp. | reverse complement strand
CGCCGGTTACGGCCGTCGGCCATTTCGCCGCCGACCGCGCCGAGGAACGGTCCGAGCAGCAGGCCGGGCAGGCCGAAGAACACGCCGGCGAGACCGCCGAGCGCGGCGCCCCACAGCGCCTTCCGCGACGCACCGACGCGTTTCGCGCCGACGATGCTGGCGAACACGTCGACGGCGAGGGAAATCGCGGTCAACGCGCCGAGCAGCACCAGCGTCCAGACGCCGATGCGGGTGAAGCCGTCATTCCACGCCGCCAGCACCATGCCGGCGAACATCACCGGCAGTCCCGGCAGCACCGGCAGCACGGTGCCGAGCAGGCCGACGAGGATCAGCAGCCCGGCGAGGACATGGAGGAGGGTGTGGGTGTCCATGCGTCCCCGGGGCGCGGCTCAGTTCTTGAATTCGGCGTGGCAGGCCTTGCAGCCTTCGCCGATGCGCTCCAGCGCGACACCGGCGGCGGCGCAGTCGGCCGGTGGCGCCTGCAGCGCGCGATCCAGCGCCGCGCGCAGCGTGCTGGCATGTTCGGAGAATCGGGCGTCGTCGGCCGTCGGCACGAAGGCCGGTTCCAGGTCGTTGGCGACGTGGCGCAGGGTCTGCAGCCGGGGCGTGAGATCCGTCGCGGCGCAGCGGTTCTGTTTCAGCGACTGGTCGAGCGCCTTCATCTGCGCCCCCATCACCGCCATCACCCCGTTGGGATAGGCCGTGCCCTTGCGCAGGGCGTTCATGCCGACCAGCGTGAGGGCGAAACCGACGAACAGGCCGATCAGCAGCATCACCAGGGACCGCATCCGGAATCTCCATCAAAAAAGCCGCCGTGACGATATCACGGCGGCTTCTTCGGACTACGACGCGCGGCTCAGCGCAGCACGTCGAACCCGGTGCCTTCGACGCGCACGTACGCACCCTCGCGCACGCCGGCGCCGAGCGAGTTGCGGTTGAAGATCAGCGTACGTCCGTCGTCCATCCGGACGTGGATCGCGTAGGTCTCCGCGATCATCCGGTTCTCGATCGCGTTGCCGGCCACGGCGCCGGCGACCGCGCCGACGACGGTGGCGGTGTTCTGCCGGCCGTCGCTCTCGTCGTCCGCCAGCTCACGGCCCGCGACCGCGCCGACGACGCCACCGAGGACCGCGCCGGCGCGGGAGTTGTCGCGCGCGCCGTACACCGACTCGATGCGGACGATCTGGCCGCAGTCGTAGCAGCGCTGCGGCTGCGCCGGCGGGTAGTAGGCCGAACTCGACGGCGGCGGGGTGGAATAGCCGTAGCCCGGGCGCGTGCTCGTGGCGCAGGCGGCGAGGGAAGCGGTCAGCGCCGCGGCGATCAGCAGTCGGGATGTCATGGCGGGGCTCCTGGGGGGTCGGATCACGCATCGAAACTAGGCGCGCCGGGCTGAACCGATGCCCACCCGCCAGTGTCCCGGTCGTTATCGGTTCACCGCCGTGAGCCGGGCGTAAAATGCCGCCATGCAGACACTTTCTTCGCGCTTCGCCGGCATCGACCGGCTCTATGGCGCCGGTGCCGCCGCGCGGCTGGCGAAATCCCGCGCCTGCGTCGTCGGGCTCGGCGGAGTCGGCTCGTGGCTGGTCGAAGCGCTCGCGCGCAGCGGGGTCGGCCGGCTGGTGCTGATCGACGCGGACGACGTGTGCGTCAGCAACACCAACCGCCAGTCGCACGCGCTCGACGGACAGTACGGCCGCGGCAAGGGCGAGGTGCTCGCCGAGCGCTGCCGCGCGATCAACCCGGCGATCGATGTCGAGGTCGTCGCGCAGTTCCTCGTCGAATCGAACCTGGAAGCGCTGCTGGACCGCGACCACGGCATCGTCCTCGACGCCTGCGACAGCCTGAAGGCGAAACTGGCGATGACGGCCTGGTGCCGGCGCCGCAAGCAGCCGCTGATCGTCTGCGGGTCGGCGGGCGGGCGCACCGACCCGACCCTGGTGCGCGTGCGCGACCTCTCGCGCACCGAGCACGACGCGATGCTGGCGCTGGTGCGCAAGCGGCTGCGCGCCGAACACGGCTTCCCGCGCAATCCGGAGCGTTATTTCGGCGTGCCGGCGGTGTACTCCCTCGAGAACGTGCGCTTCCCGCAACCCGACGGCAGCACCTGCGGCGTGCGCCCGAAACTCGAGCCGGCGGCGGCACTCAAACTCGACTGCGGAGCCGGCCTCGGGGCGGCGACGCACGTCACCGGCACGTTCGGCTTCGCGATGGCCGGCAAGGCGATCGAGCGGTTGCTGAAGTGATCGGCGCCGCGGGTCGGGCGACGTCTCAGCCGAACAGCGCCTGCGCATTGCGGGTGGTCGCGGCCGCGAGGGCGTCCAGCGTCATGCCGCGCAGGTGCGCGACTTCGGCCGCGATCACCGCCAGGCGCGCGGGTTCGTTGCGCCGCCCGCGGTGGGCCATGTCGGGCTGGTCGGGGGCGTCGGTCTCCAGCAGCAGGTAGTCGATCGGCATCGTCGCGACCGTGCGGCGCAGGCGCCGGGCGCGTTCGAACGTCACCGGCCCGCCGATCCCGAGGCTGAACCCGAGCGCGAACAGCCGCGCCGCCTGCTCGTCGCTGCCCGACCAGCTGTGCACGACACCGCGCAGGCCGCCGACGCGACGGATGGCCTGGATCACCTCGTCGACCGCCCGGCGCGCGTGGACGACCACCGGCAGGTCGAACTCGCGCGCCAGCGCCAGCTGGCCCTCGAAATACCGCTGCTGCTCCCGCGGATCGAGGCCGGCGACGAAATGGTCCAGGCCGCATTCGCCGACCGCGGCGGGACGCTCGCGGGCGAGCCAGTCCGCGAGCGCGTCGAGATCTTCCGGTGCATGGTCGGCGAGGAACATCGGATGCAGGCCGTAGGCCGGCCGCAGCGACGGGTCGGCGGCGCACAGCGCGCGGAGCTTCGGCCAGCCGGCGCGATTGATCGCGGGCAGCAGCTGCGCCGCGACGCCGGCGGTTCTCGCGCGAGCGACCACCGCGTCGCGATCGGGATCGAACTCCGGTGCGTCGAGGTGGCAGTGGCTGTCGTAGAGCGGCGTCATTCGCGGCGGGATTCGCCCTCGATGACGTCGTCGCGCCCGCCCTCCGGGGCCCTACGCTTCCAGCTGCCGAGCACCAGCACCGCGAGCGCCGTCGCGATTTCGTCGACCAGCGGCAGGGGATCGAACGGCCACAGCCAACTGACGAGCATCAACGCGACGGTGATCTTGAACAGCGTCGGATGACGCAGCCGGCTGGCGAACGCGACGATCGGGGCGGTCAGCGGACTGGGCATGTCGGGACCTCCGGCGGGGCGAGTGAAATTAGCATGAAGAACAGGGGCTTCCGTTTCCGCTGGCATTCAGCTGGCGCGGAACACGCTTGCGGTCGGGCGGAATTCCCGTCGCCCGAACATAGGAGTCCCCCCATGAACAAGACCCTCCTCGCCGTGGTCGCCGGCGCGCTCGTCGGCGGCGTCGCCATCGCCGGTTACCAGAACTTCGCCACGCCTTACGCCGATGTGGTGTCGTCGACCCCGCTGACCGAGAAGGAGCCGATCTACGGCGACGTGCTCGCGGCCGACGCGGTCACCCAGGTCGTCACCGGCTCGCGCGAAGTCTGCGAGCAGGTCGCCGTCGAGCGGCGGCAGCCCGAACGTTTCGGCAACAAGGACGGCGCGGTGATCGGCGCGCTCGCCGGCGCACTGGTCGGCAGCCAGGTCGGCGGCGGCAACGGCAAGAAGCTGGCGACGGTCGCCGGTGCGGTCGGCGGCGGCTTCGCCGGTCGCGAGATCGATCGCCGGCACGTCGGCGGCCAGCGCTACACCGCGTACGAGCAGCAGTGCCGGACGGTGTCGGAGCCGCGCGAGGAGGTCATCGGCTACGACGTGCGCTACACCCGCGACGGCCAGACGCTCACCACCCGCGTCGACGAGAAGCCCGGGGCGCAGATCCTACTCGGCGAGCGCGACCGGATCGTCGGTTACGAGGTCGAATGGAAGTACGAGGACCAGACCGGCACGGTGATCATGGACGAGAAGCCCGGCGACCGGCTGCCGATGGAGAACGGCACGATCGCGCTGCGCGACACGTCCGCCGAGCGCGAGAAGGCGCCCGAATACCTGCCCGCCCAGGGCTGAGACGCTCCAACTCCGGCGCCACCCGTCCACCAGGCCGGGTGGCGCCGTCGTGCGCGGAAGCCAGCATGCGGACGGCGGCCCGGGCTAAAATGCCCGACTTTCCCGCCCCGACCCGCAGACCGCACCCATGGCCCTGAACCCGACCGACCTGTTCGACATCCGCTCGCTGCTCTCCGAAGAGGAGCGCATGATCCAGGACAGCGTCGCGCGCTTCGTCGACGAGAAGGTGCTGCCGATCATCGGCGACGCCTTCGACCAGGGCCGCTTTCCGAAGGAACTCATTCCCGAGATCGCGTCGATGGGGCTGCTCGGCTCGTCGTTGCCGGAAAAGTACGGGTGCGCGAACCTCAACGCCGTCAGCTACGGCCTGATCTGCCAGGAGCTGGAGCGCGGCGACAGCGGCATCCGCAGCTTCGTCTCGGTGCAGAGTTCGCTGTGCATGTACCCGATCTACGCGTACGGCAGCGAGGAGCAGCGCGAGCGCTACCTGCCCGGCATGGCGCGCGGCGAGATCATCGGCTGCTTCGGCCTGACCGAGCCGCACGGCGGCTCCGACCCGGCGAACATGAAGACGGTCGCGAAGCGCGACGGCGACGACTGGGTCATCAACGGCGCCAAGATGTGGATCACCAACGGCAACGTCGCGCAGATCGCCATCGTCTGGGCGCAGACCGACGACGGCATCCAGGGCTTCATCGTGCCGACCGACACGAAGGGCTTCGCCGCGCAGGAAGTGCACCGCAAGATGAGCCTGCGCGCGTCGGTCACCAGCGCGCTGTTCTTCGACAACGTGCGCGTCCCGGATTCGCAGCGGCTGCCGAACGTCAAGGGCCTGAAGGGGCCGCTCGGCTGCCTGAGCCAGGCGCGCTACGGCATCACGTGGGGCCCGATCGGCGCCGCCATCGCCAGCTACACGTCGGCGCTGGAGTATTCGAAGGAGCGCATCCTGTTCGGCCGGCCGATCGCCGCGACGCAGGCCGTGCAGCTCAAGCTCGCCGACATGGCCCGTCGCATCACGCTGGCGCAGCTGCTCTCGCTCCAGCTCGGCCGTCTGAAGGACGCGGGCACGCTGCAGCATTCGCAGGTGTCGCTGGCGAAGTGGAACAACTGCCGGATGGCGCTCGACATCAGCCGCGAGGCGCGCGACATCCTCGGCGGCGCCGGCATCACCACCGAGCATCCGCCGATCCGGCACGCGCTGAACCTCGAGTCGGTGATCACCTACGAGGGCACCGAAACCGTGCACCAGCTGGTGATCGGCCGCGAAGTGACCGGCATCAACGCGTTCTGATCGTCGCCGTGCACGACGTCGAAGGCCTGCGACTGGAGACGCCGCGGCTGCTGCTGCGCCCGACGCAGCCGGCCGATCTCGACGCGTGGACGGCGATGTTCCAGGACGAGGAAACCTGCCGCTTCATCGGCGGCGTGCAGCCGCCGTCGCTGGCGTGGCGCAGCTTCATGACGATGTTCGGCGCGTGGCGCGCGGACGGCTTCGCGATGTTCTCGGTGCTCGAGCGCGACAGCGGCCGCTGGATCGGGCGCTGCGGCCCCTGGACGCCACCCCTCTGGCCGGGGACGGAGGTCGGCTACAGCTTCGTGCGTGACACGTGGGGCCGAGGCTATGCGACCGAAGCCGCGACCGCGGCGACGGACTGGGCCGTGGACGTGCTGGGCTGGGACGACATCATCCAGACGATCTCGCCGGAGAACGCCGGTTCGCGGCGCGTCGCGGCCAAGCTCGGCGCGGTCAACCGCGGCCCGGGCCGGCTGCCGGCACCGCACGACGGCATCGCGGTCGATGTCTGGGGCCAGAGCGCCGCCGACTGGCGTGCGCGCCGGCGCGCCGCAGGCTAGGGCGATGCTCACCGTCCACGGCTTCCGGCCCTCCGGGAACTGCTACAAGGTGCAGCTGCTGCTCGCGCTGCTCGACCTGCCGCACCGCTGGGTCGACGTCGACAGCACCGCCGGCGCGACGCGCACGCCGGCGTTCCTTGCCAAGAATCCGAACGGCCGCGTACCGCTCCTGGAACTCGACGACGGGCGCCATCTGCCCGAGTCGAACGCGATCCTGTGCTATCTCGCCGAAGGCACGCCGTTCCTGCCGGTCGGGCGCTTCGAGCGGGCGCAGGCGCTGCAGTGGCTGTTCTTCGAGCAGTACAGCCACGAGCCGTACGTCGCCGTCGCGCGCTTCATCTGCGGCTGGCTGCCGCAAGACCACCCTCGACGCGCGGAACTGCCGCACCTGCGCGAGCGCGGGCATGCCGCGCTCGCGGTGATGGAACGCCACCTCGCGGCGCGCGACTGGTTCGTCGGCGCGCAAGCTTCCGTCGCCGACCTCGCGCTGTACGCCTACACCCACGACGCCGCGCGCGGCGGGATCCACCTCGACGCGTACCCGGCGCTGCGCGCCTGGCTGGCGCGCGTCGAGGCGCTGCCGCGGTTCGTGCCGCAGACGGTCGCGTGACCACGATGGCCACGAAACGCTTTGATCGCTGGCGCCTGCGGTTCGCCGCGATCGCGATGATGTCCGCGTGCGCCGGGTGGGCGACCGCGGCGACCGACCTCCCGGCGGGCGTCTCCCGCGGGCCGGCGCCCGCCTGGATCGATCCGGTCGACGTGGCCGCGATCGCACCGGCGGCGGCGAGCGACGGCGTCGCGTACGTGCTCGTCGACGACCAGGTGTCGATTCTCGGCGACGAGCCGGTGGAGTATCGCCGCCTCGTGTACGACGTCGTCGACCGGGAGGGCCTCGAAGATGCCGGCCGCACGCCGATCGGGTTCCAGCCCGATTACCAGCGGATCGCGCTGCACGGACTGATCGTGGAGCGCGCGGGCGCGCGCGGCGACCGGAGCGCCGACGTGCGCGCCGAGCTGCTGCGTCGCGAGACCAACGCCGACGCCGGCATGCTCGACGGCCAGCGGACACTCGAACTGTTCCTTCCCGACGTGCGCGTCGGCGACCGGCTGGACATCAGCTACAGCGTCATCGGGCGCAATCCGGTGTTCGGCGACGATTTCCACGCCGCGCGCAACATGGGTTACGGCCAGGGCATCGGCATGCGCCGGATCGTGGCGTTCGCGCCGGCGTCCCGGGCGCTGTTCGCGCGCGCGAACGGCGTCGGCTACGTGCGCGACGAGCGGATCGACGGCGACATCCGGCGGCTCGCCTTCATCGCCGAGCCGCTGGCGCCGGTGATCCACGAGGACGGCGCGCCCGACTGGTTCGACGGCTACGGCCATGCGGATCTCAGCACCGCGGCCGACTGGCGGGCGGTGGCCGCGTGGGCCGCGAAGCTGTTCGTCACCGACGAGGCCGACCGGCAGGCGATCGCGGGCGTCGCCGAAGAACTCGCGCTCGCGGACGCCGGGCCGCGCGCGGCACTGCTCGACGCGCTCGCCTTCGTCCAGCGCGAAGTCCGGTATGTGAGCCTCGCGCTCGGTGCGGCCTCCCACCGGCCGGCGAATCCCGCGCTGACGCTCGCGCGGCGATATGGCGACTGCAAGGACAAGGCGTTGCTGCTGGTCGGGCTGTTGCGGGAGGCCGGCGTCGACGCCCAGCCCGTGCTCGTGAGCACGTCGCTCGGCGAGCACGTGGCGGCGCACCTGCCGACACCGCTCGCGTTCGATCACGCGATCGTCCGCGTCCGGCTGGGCGGCGAATGGGTCTACGTCGACCCGACACGCGCCGTGGAGCACGGAACGCTCGAGGATCGCGAACCGATGCGCTTCGGCGCCGGGCTGCCCGTCGCCGCCGGGACCGACGCGCTCGCGACGATTCCGAGGGAGGAGCGCGACGCGCCGAGCATCGAAGTCGAGCAGGCGGTGCGTGTGGCGGACGCGGCCTCGCGCGACGCGACCGACGCGGATGCGGACGCATCGCCGCAGGCGGAACTGCGGGTGCTGACGCGGTATCGCCACGGCCCGGCCGATCGCGCCCGCGCGCGGTTCCGCAGCGACGGTCCCGAGCAGGTCGGAAGGGACTATCTCGGTTTCATGGCGTCGATGTACGAGGACATCCGCCAGGTGACGCCGCCGTCGATCGACGAGCAGGGTGCGGGCGGCGTCGTCGCCGTCGAGGAGCGCTATCTCGCGCCGTTCGAACCGGAGGAGGGCAAGGCCGACGCGATCGGCAACCTCGACCTGGTGCTTTTCCAGATCGCCGACTGGGTGCCGTCCGGACGCGAGAGCGAGCGCCGCTGGCCGTTGGCCCTGACCGGTCCCGCGCACGGCACGCAGGTGATCCGCATGACGGCGGAGGGCGGCTGGTCGATACCGGCCGAGGCCGTCACCGTCGGCAACGACTGGTTCCGCTTCGACCGCCACGTCAGCGTCGATGGCGATGTGCTGACGATCCGTGGCGAATGGCGCCGGCATCGCGACGCGATTCCGGCCGCCGACTACGCCGCCGCCCGCGCGGACCTGCGCAGGGTGCGCGACCTGCTGTCCTTCCCCGTGCTCATCGGTGGCGGCGGCGACGAGGCGGCGCCGCTCGTGCTCGACAGCGGCAACCTCGCGTGGCCCGCCGCGGCGCTGCTCGCCGTGGCGTTGCTGCTGTCGGGCCTGTGGCCGGTGCGCGCCGGCAACGACATCGCCGGCATGTTCTACGCGCCGCGCGCGACGACGCCGCGCCTGCTCGAGCGGCGCGGGATGCCGTCCGCGCTGCTGCTGCTCGTCGCGAGCGGGTTCGTCGGCGGGGCGTTCGACGTCGTGCCGGTACTGGTCGCGGGTGGGTCGCCCGACTGGGGCCGCGAACTGCTGCTGGCGCTGGCGATGGTGCCGCGCGAGATCGTGTTCGTGGCCGTGCTGGTGGTCGCGTTCCGGGTGATCGGCCCGAAGGCGCGCTTCCGGCCGCTGTTCGTGGCCGCGTCGTGGGCGGCCTGGCCGCTGCTGCTGCTCGGGCCGCTCGCACTGCTGGCTGCGGGGCCCGCCATCGAGCTGTTCGCCGATGGCGGCGGGTGGCCCGATGGCCCGCGCGCGGTGGTCGCGGCCGTGCTGGCCACTTCGATCCTGCTGATGATGGCGATGGTCGTCTGGACCGTCGCGTCGACCATCGGCGCCATCGCCGCCGCGGCCCGGACGGATCGATCCACCGCCGTCGCCGCGCTGCTGTTGACGGTTTTCGCCGTTTTCACCGTCGCCTTCCTCATCGCCGCGGCGCTCTACGCGACCGGCGTGATTCCACTTCCCCGAGTCGGACAACCATGAATCAGCCCATTCCCGCCCGCCACAAGGACGTCAACCGCGCCAAGGTCTGCGACGACAATTTCGTCGAGTTCGTGCGCGGCTGGAACGGTCGCGCCGAACCGAAGCCGGCGCCGCACGAGCCGGTGCTCGACGGCAGCGCATGCACCGCGGCGGATTTCGTGGCGCTGTTCGAATCGCAGCTGGTGTCGCGCCATCTCGACCTGATGGCGCGGGTGCTGCGCGTGCAGCAGAAGGTGTTCTACACCATCGGCTCGAGCGGGCACGAAGGCAACGCGATGGTCGCGCGGCTGACGCGGCATACCGACCCGGCGTTCCTGCATTACCGTTCCGGCGGCTTCATGGCCGAGCGTTTCCGCAAGCTGCCCGGCATGGATCCGGTGATGGACTCGGCGCTGTCGTTCGCGGCGTCGAAGGACGACCCGGCCTCGGGCGGCCGGCACAAGGTATGGGGCAGCAAGCCGTTGTGGGTGCTGCCGCAGACGTCGACGATCGCGTCGCACCTGCCGAAGGCGCTCGGCACCGCCGTCGCGATCGAGCAGGCCAGGCGCATCGGCCATGCGCTCCCGATCCCGGACGATTCGATCGCGATCTGCTCGTTCGGCGACGCGTCGAGCAACCACGCGACCGCGCAGACGGCGTTCAACACCGCGCAGTGGACGGCCTACCAGAAGCTGCCGGCGCCGGTGCTGTACGTGTGCGAGGACAACGGCATCGGCATTTCGGTGAAGACGCCCGGCGGCTGGATCGGCAACGCGTTCCGCCATCGCGACGGCCTCGACTACTTCTTCGCCGACGGCCTCGACCTCGCCGAGGGCTACGGCCAGGTGCAGGCCGCGGTCGAACACTGCCGCCGCACGCGCCGCCCGACCTTCCTGCACCTGAAGACGACGCGCATCATGGGCCACGCCGGCACCGACTTCGAGATCGAGTGGCGAAGCTTCGAGGAGCTGATGGCCGTCGAAGCCACCGACCCGCTGCTGCGTTCGGCCGAGATCGCACTGGTGTCCGGCCTGATGACGAAGGAGGAGCTGCTCGGGAAGTACGAGGCGATGCGCGCACGCTGCTTCGCCGCCGCCGAGGAAGCCGACCGGCGCCCGAAGCTCGACGACCTGCAGGAAGTGATGGCGCCGCTCGCGCCCTACACGCCGGACGCCGTCGCCGCCGAGGCATCGCGCGCGGCCGATCCGGAAAAGCGGCTGCAGGTGTTCGGCAGCGAGGCGAAGCTGCCCGAGAACCAGCCGCCGAAGCACCTCGCGATCCAGATCAACCAGGCGTTGCACGATCTTTTCGCGAAGTATCCCGAAGCGCTCCTGTTCGGCGAGGACGTCGCGCAGAAGGGCGGCGTGTACACGGTGACGAAGGGCCTGCACGCGAAGTTCAAGGCCGCGCGCGTGTTCAACACGCTGCTCGACGAGACGATGATCCTCGGCCTCGCGCAGGGTTTCGCCAACGTCGGGCTGCTGCCTTTCCCGGAGATCCAGTACCTGGCGTATTTCCACAACGCGTGCGACCAGATCCGCGGCGAGGCGTGCAGCCTGCAGTTCTTCAGCAACGGCCAGTACCGCAACCCGATGGTGATGCGCATCGCCTCGCTCGGTTACCAGCGCGGCTTCGGCGGCCATTTCCACAACGACAACTCGATCACCGCGCTGCGCGACATCCCCGGGCTGGTGGTCGGCTGCCCGTCGCGCGGCGACGACGCGGCGACGATGCTGCGCACGCTGGCGGCGCTGGCGAAGGTCGACGGGCGCGTCTGCGCGTACCTGGAACCGATCGCGCTCTACATGGCGAAGGACCTGTACGAGCCTGGCGACGGCGGCTGGCTCACGGCCTATCCGCCGCAGGACGAAGCGATGCCGCTTGGCGAGGAGCGGACCTATTTCCCGGAGGCGACCGACCTCGTCGTCTTCACGTTCGGCAACGGCGTGCCGATGAGCCTGCGCGCCGCGCGCCGGATCGAGGCCGCGCACGGCTGGAAGGTGCGCGTGGTCGACCTGCGCTGGCTGCAGCCGCTGAACGCGGCGGCGATCGCGCGCCATGCCGGCGATTGCGCGCGGATCGTCGTGGTCGACGAAGGCCGCCGCTCGGCCGGCGTGGGCGAGGGCGTGATCACCGCGATCGTCGAGGGCGGGCACGGCGGCAAGCCGCTGCGCCGCGTCGTCGGCGAGGACACCTACACGCCGCTCGCGGGCGCCGCGTTCCTGGTGATTCCGGGCGAGGACGACATCGTCGCGATGGCCGCCGAAATGGCCTGACGGCGTTGGTGCCCGGGTGAATGACGCGCCCCCGGGCATCGCCTAGACTCCCCCCTCATGACCCAGTCCCGGCCCCAGACCATCCTGTTCGCCGACGTCAGCGGCAGCACGAGGCTGTTCGAGACCAAGGGTGACCACGAGGCGCGGCGGCTGATCGCGAACGTGCTCGGCGCGTTGACGAAGGTCTGCGAGCAGCACGGCGGCCGCGTGATCAAGACGATCGGCGACGAGATCATGTGCACGTTCCCGGCGGCGCTCAACGGCGTGCTCGCCGCGTGCGACATGCAGCGGCGCATGGGCCGCGACATCGACTTCGTCCGCGACAGCCTGGCGGTACGCATCGGCATGCACCATGGCGACGCGCTGGTCGAGGACGACGGCGACGTCTACGGCGACGCGGTGAACACCGCCGCCCGGATGGCGTCGCTCGCCAAGCGCGAGCAGGTCGTCACCACGGCCGCGACGTACGACAGCCTCACCGGCAAGGTTCCGGAAGCGCGCAGCCTCGGCAAGGCGCGCGTCAGCGGCAAGCTGCTGCCGATCGAGATCGTCGACATCGTCTGGCAGGA
>CBIHMN010000028.1:0-12366 GCA_966211005.1 uncultured Arenimonas sp. | reverse complement strand
GCGGTGCTGTTCGCGCTGTGGGCCGCGAAATACACCACCGAGAAGTCGTACGGCGAGTACGACGTCGTCTTCCAGGAAGCGGTGACCGGCCTGAGCGTCGGCAGCCAGGTGCTCTACAGCGGCATCAGCGTCGGCGCCGTGCGCACGCTGTCGCTGATGAAGGACGACCCGCGCAAGGTCGTCGCCCGCATCCGCCTCAACGCCGAAACGCCGGTGAAGACCGACACGCGCGCGAAGCTCACCGTCACCGGCCTCACCGGAACGACGGTGATCCAGCTCACCGGCGGCAGCCCCGGCGCGCCGATCCTCGAGGGCGGACGTGGCCGCGGGCCGGTGCCGGTGATCCCGAGCGAACCGTCGGCGCTGCAGAACATCGCCGCCACCGCCAGCGAGATCGTCGACCGCGTGAATTCGCTGCTCAGCGACGACAACGTCGAGCGCGTGACGCGCACGCTCGACCAGCTCGACCAGGTGACCGGCTCGCTCGCCGCCGAGAAGGAGGAGATCGCCGCGCTGCTGCGCAACGCGCGCGCCGCGAGCGAGAAGCTGGACCGCACGCTCGCCAGCGCCGACCGCACGATCAGCAACCTCGACGCGAACCTGGTGCAGGAACTGCCGGCACTGGTCGCGAAGCTGGACCGCACGCTGTCGTCGCTGGAATCGGCCGGCAAGAGCGCCGAGGGCATCCTCGGCGACAACCGCGAGGCGATCGGCGATTTCGCGCAGGACGGATTGCAGCAGGTCGGCCCGACGCTGCGCCAGCTGCGCTCGCTGATCCGCGAGCTCGACGACCTCGTCGAGCGCGTCGAAGGCAACCCGGCCGGTGTGATCCTGGGCCGCGAACAACCCGAGGAATTCGAACCATGAGCCTGCGCACTCCCCTCCTCGCCGCCGCCGCGGCCGTCGTGCTCGCCGGCTGCGGATCGATCGGTGGCCCGAAGGTCGCGATCAAGGTCTATTCGCCGCCGACGCAGGTGCTTGCCGATCCGGCGTGGCCGCAGGTGGACTGGACGCTGGCGGTCGGCGCGTCGGCCGCCATCGAGGCGCTCGATTCGCCGCGCATCGCGGTGCGGCCGACACCGAACGAACTCCAGACGTACAAGGGTGCCGCGTGGGCCGACACGGCGCCCGAGATGCTGCGCGGCGCGATCGTCGAGGGATTCGAGGAATCAGGCCGCGTCGGCTCCGTCGTGCGCATCGGTGGCGGGAGCGGCAGCGAACGCGCCGACATCGGGCTCTACCTGGACGTGCGCGCGTTCGAAGGCGACTACGCCAGCGGCGCGCCCGAAGCGGTGGTCGAAGTCCAGGCGCGCCTCGTCGACCGCCGCGGCGAAGGGGTGGCGACACGGCGTTTCCGCCACGCGGTGCCCGGCGCGACGCCGGCGGTGCCGAGCATGGTCGATGCGTTCGGCACGGCGATGTCGGCGCTCGCGACCGAGGTGGTCGGCTGGACTCTCGTCGAGGGAGAGCGGCTGCGGGAAGGGTCGCGCGGCGCTGGCGACTGATCAGCCGATCCGGCGGAAGGTCAGGTTGATCCGTGGCCCGACCGGTTTCGCGGTCCGCGGCAACGCGTGATGCCAGTTGGCCTGAGTGCTGCCGGACATGAGCAGCAGGCTGCCGTGCGGGAGCTCGATGTCGTGCCGCTCGAGATCCGCCGCGCGAACCCGTGCACCGCGCGGCGGTCGGCGACGCAGCACGAAACGGCGTGGTGCGCCGAGGCTCAGCGAGGCGATCACCGGTCGCGGCCCGAGTTCGGGTTCGTCGTCGGCGTGCCAGCCCATCGCGTCGTTCCCGTCGCGGTAGAGGTTCGCGAGCACGCTGTTCATCGCGATGCCGGCGGCAGTGTCGATGCGTGCGCGCAGCGCCGCCAGCGCGGGTGGCCACGGGTTCGGCTCGAACCTCACGCGCGAATAGACGTAGCCGGTGCCGGCATCGCCGATCCACGAACTGAGCCGCGGCGAATCGATCTCGCGGCCGTACATCCGGAGTCGGTGCACTTCCCAGCGCACGTCGTCACGCAACGCGGCGAACAGCGCGTCGGCTTGGTCGGGCGGCAGCCACGCAGGCGCGAAGCGCACGTCGGCGTCGGGGAGGTCCAGCGCTTCGAACCCGGTGTCCATGCGGTGATGGTGCATGGAACGGCGCGTCCGCGATGTCAGGAGACTGCCTGAAGAGAAGTAGGGAAGTTGGACGTTGGAGTCGGGAGAAGGGAGTGGGTGGTCAACCGACGACTGCCTCGTCCTGACTCCAACGTCCAACATCCATACTCTTCTTTTTTCACCGTCACTCGCCCGTATCGGCCACCGACGCCAGGATCCCGCCCAGCTCCAGCAGCCGCAGGTCGCTGCCCGGTTCGCCGACGAGTTGCAGCCCCAGCCCGCCCGGCAGCGGCAGGTGCAGCGCCGGACAGCCCGCGAGCGACGCCAGCGCGGTGAGATCGGCGAGGTTCTGCGGCTCGGGCGCATCGGCGGCGGGCGGCGGCATCGCCACGGTCGGCAGCAGCAGCACGTCGTACTGCTCGAACAGGCGGCGCACGCGGACGATGTGTTCGTCGAGTCTCCGGTTCGCGGCGGCGTGGTCGGCCGCGGACTTGCGCGTCGCGAAGGCGAGCATCGCCTGCAGCGGCGGCGAAGCCGGGCCGAGCCGCGGCCCGTGCGCGGCGACGATCTCCGCCTCCGTCAGCAGCAGCGCCGCACGTCGCACCGCGTCGACCTCGAGCGGCGCGATGTCGAGCGCGACCGGCAGCGCGCTGCCGAACACCGGCGCGACGCGCGCCATCACCGCGCTGAAATTCTCGACGACCGCGGCATCGACGCCGAGCGCGGCGAGGTCGGCGACGACGCCGGCCTTCAACTGTCCCGGCGCCCAATCCGGCGGCGCCAGCGGCACGCGGCGCTTGCGCGAGCGCGGGTCGGCGGCGTCGTAGCCGTGCAGCACCGGCAGCATCAGGCCGGCATCCTGCACCACGCGGGTGATCAGTGCCGGACAGTCGAGCCGGCGCAGTCCCGCCGCGAGGCCGCGGCAGCTGAGCTCGCCGAAGGTCGGCTTGTGCGCGACCAGCCCGGTGAACGCCGCGGGAATCCGCGCGCCGCCGAGCGTGTCGGCCGCGAGCGCGGCGATCGCATGGCCGGCGGCGACCGCGGCCGCGGCACCGCCCGAGGAACCACCGACGACGCGTCCGGGATGTTGCGGATTGCCGATCGTGCCCGAATGCGGATTGCGCCCCGTGGTGCCGAGACCAACCTCGTCGACCGCGGTCTTGCCGAGCAGCACCGCGCCGGCCCCGCGCAGGCGCCGGACGACGAAGGCATCTTCGGCGGCGAGGCCGGGATGGTCCGGCAGGCCGAGGCCCGTGGGCATTCCGGCCACGTCGAACACGTCGGAAACCGCCAGCGGCACGCCGTCGAGGCGACCGAGCGGGCGCCCTTCCGCCCGTCGTTCGTCGCTGGCGCGCGCGGCGGCGAGCGCCCCGGCATCGTCCACCCACGTCCACGCGTTCAGCGCGCTGTCGCGTGGAATGGCCGCCAGGCACGCGCCCGTGAGCGCTTCGCTGGACACGTCACCACGCGCGAGCGCATGCAGCACGCGATACAGCGGCGCCTGGCGCAGGACGTCGGGGCTGGCGGACATGCAGGCATTCCGTGTGGACGTGCGCGCAGCATGCTCGATTGCCCGTGCCCCGGCAAACCGCGACAATTCCGTACGCAGCAGCACGCAGGGAGTTCGACGTGGAACAGCCGCAACCGGAGGTCGTGGAACGCGACGTCATGGAATACGACGTGGTGACGGTCGGCGCCGGCCCGGCCGGCCTGTCGTTCGCCATCCGCCTGAAGCAGCTGCGCCCCGACCTGTCGGTCTGCGTGATCGAGAAATCCTCGACCATCGGCGCCCACATCCTGTCGGGCGCGGTCATCGAGCCGGGTCCGCTGGACGCGCTGCTGCCCGGCTGGCGCGAAGCGCCGCCGCCGATCTGCGTGCCGGCCACCCACGATGAGTTCTGGCTGCTGACGAAGACCGGGGGCACGAAGTCGCCCGTCGTGCCGCCGCAGATGCACAACGCCGGCAATTTCATCGTGTCGCTCGGCGCGATGTGCGCGTGGCTGGCGCCCCAGGCCGAAGCGCTCGGCGTCGAGATCTACCCGGGCTTCGCCGCCGCCGAGACGCTGCACGGCGAGGACGGCCGCGTCCGCGGCGTGCGCATCGGCGACATGGGCATCGCCAGGGACGGCTCGCACAAGCCCGGCTACGCGCCGGGCATCGACATCGTCGCGAAGCTCACCGTGCTCGCCGAAGGCGCGCGCGGGCACCTCACGAAGCGCCTCGTGCGCCGCTTCGAGCTCGACCGCGACAGCGACCCGCAGAACTGGTCGATCGGCATCAAGGAGTTGTGGCAGGTGCCGGCCGGCCGCGTGCAGCCGGGCAAGATCGTGCACACGCTCGGCTGGCCCGCCGACAACCACACCTACGGCGGCAGCTTCCTGTACCACCTGCCGGGCGACCAGCTCGCGCTGGGCTACGTGTCGGGCCTCGACTACCGCGACCCGGCGTACCAGCCGTACGAAGCCTTCCAGCAGTGGAAGAACCACCCCCACGTGAAGCCGCTGCTCGAGGGCGGTTCGATCGTCAGCGCCGGCGCGCGCGCGATCGTCACCGGCGGCTGGCAGTCGCTGCCGAAGGTCGAGATGCCCGGTGCCCTGCTGATCGGCGACACCGCCGGTCTGCTGAACGTGCCGAAGATCAAGGGCACGCACCAGGCGATCCGCAGCGGCATGCTCGCGGCCGAACACATCGCCGCGCAGCAGGCCGGCGACGGCGCGCTCGACAGCGCCGGCTTCGACGCCAGGCTGCGCGCGTCGCCGGCGATGGCCGAGCTGCGCAAGGTCCGCAACATCAAGCCCGGGTTCAAGAAGGGCCTGTGGTTCGGCGTGCTGAACTCGGCGTGGGAAACGCTCGTCGCCGGCCATTCGCCGTGGACGCTGAAGTCGAAGGACGACTGGAGCGCGCTGCAAAAGCTCGACGCGCAGGAATCGCCGGAACGCGACTACGTCGAGCGCACGCTGCCGCCGCGCGACCGCCTCGCCGGCGTGTACTACGCGGCCACCGAGCACGACGAGGACCAGCCGGTGCACCTGCACGTGCTGGATCCGGAGGTCTGCGTCACGCGCTGCGCCGAGGAATACGGCAACCCGTGCACCCGCTTCTGCCCGGCGGCGGTCTACGAGATCGTGCCGGAACCGTCGCACCCGACCGGCAAGCGACTGCAGATCAACGCGGCCAACTGCGTGCACTGCAAGACCTGCGACATCAAGGACCCTTACCAGATCATCGACTGGGTGACGCCCGAGGGCGGCGCCGGGCCGAACTACCGCAATCTCTGAGCGTCGCGGCGTTCAGTCGAGATGGCCGAGCCGGCGCAGGTAGTCCAGGTCGGCTTCGGCGAACGCGTCGAGCGGCATGCCGCGGCCACGGCCGGCGGTTTCCTGCACCGCGACCAGCGGACGCAGCGCCAGCATCCGCGCGCGCGGCACGCGCAGGAAGTCCGCCAGCGCCGCGAGTCCCGTGTCCGGATCGCGGCACAGCCCGTCGTAATCGAGCCACAGGAACCGGTCGCCCATCGACTCGCCGAACGCCGCGACGCGGCGATGCACGTCGCACCAGTACGCGAGCGAATCGCGCGGCGTCTTCTCCACGCCGCGCCCGAACACCGACGGACCCCACAGATCGCGCTGGCGCTGGTTGCCGCTGAAGGCCATGTCGAGTCCGTTGCGCACCACGTGGAGGTAGCGCAGCCGCGGCAGGCGCGGCACCAGCCGTTCGATCACCACATGCGTGTTGGGTTCCTTCCAGCCCCACGCGCCGCCGTGCGGCGGCCGTGCCGCGGCGTCGACGAGCGTGTCGGCGATCTGCGCGAGCTGCCCGGGGTCGTGGTGCATCCGCGGCGCGTCGGCGAGCGCGCGGACTTCCGCCTCGGCCTGTGCCGACAGCGGCTGGCCACCGGTGAGCGCCTGCACGAGCGCGCGCGTCATCCGGTCGAACGTCGCGTCGTCCGCGTCGAGGATCTCGACGCGTTTGAAGAGCAGCGAGAACCACAGCGCATCGCGTGCGCGCGTGTGGCATTCCTCGCCGATGCGCACGCCGAGCTCCTGCAGCAGCGTGGCGATCAGCCGCGTCCCGCTGCCGCCGACGCCCCCCACGGCGACGGCCGGATCCATGCTCACGGCGGCGTGCATCGTGGCTGGTTGCATCGTTCCCCCGTGACGGTGACGCATTCTTTTGGAATGATGGCGAGCCGGCGCCCGCGCCGGACCGCAGTATGCCAAGGGGAAATCACGATGCACGACCCGCACGGCCATGAACCGGCCGCGGGCTCCGCCGGGCGCGGGGCCCGCGCGGTGATCGTGCTCGGGATGCATCGCAGCGGCACGAGCTGCCTCGCGGGCAGCCTCCAGCAGGCCGGCCTGCATCTGGGCGAGGTGCAGGAATCCAATCCGCACAATCGCCGCGGCAATCGCGAGAAGCTGGAAATCATGCAGCTCAATGACGCCGTGCTCGCGCGCAGCGGCGGCGCGTGGAACCGGCCGCCGGCGACACTGGCGTGGACGCCGGACGACGCTGCCGCGCGCGACGACATCGTCGCGTCGCTCGAACGCGCGTCCGACGGCGCGTGGGGCTTCAAGGACCCGCGCACGCTGCTGACATTGCCTTTCTGGCGCGAGCGCCTGCCGGCGGCGCGCCTCGTCGGGTCGTTCCGCCATCCGGCGCAGGTGGCACGCTCGCTGCACGCCCGCAGCGGCTTCGCGCCGGAGGCGGCGTTCGCGCTGTGGACCGCGTACAACGCGCGCCTGCTGCGCGAACATGCGCGGTCGCCCTTCCCGCTCGTCAGCTTCGACCGGTCGCCGGACGAGTACCGGCATCGCGTCGAAGCCATCGTCGCCGGACTCGGGCTCCGCGGCGCGCCGGCGGGCGGCGCCTGGTTCGAGACGGCGCTGCGCAGCGCGGACGATGCGGAAGCATTCCGGGCGCCGGACGACGCGCTGCGCCTCCACGACGCGCTGGAGCAGGCGGCCCATGCTGGTTGAGGCGCCACGCTCCAACGGGGAAGGCCGGCCGATGCTGTCGATCATCGTCGTCTTCCACCAGATGCGGCGGGAAGCGCCGCGCACGCTGCTGTCGCTGAGCCGCGCGTACCAGCGCGGCGTGGAGGCCATCGACTACGAGGTCATCGCGGTCGACAGCCGTTCCAGCGCCCCGCTCGACCCGGCCGAAGTCGAGGCGTTCGGCCCGGAATTCCGTTACCTGCGGCACGAGACCGAATCGGTGTCGCCCGCCGAAGCGGTGAACCGCGCCGCGGCGATGGCGCGCGGCGACTACATCACCGTCTGCGTCGACGGCGCGCGGATCCTGTCGCCCGGGATCGTCCGCTACACCGCCCTCGGGTGCCGGCTGTCGCCGCGGCCCGTCGTCGCCGCGCTCGGCTACCACCTCGGGCCCATGTCCCAGCGCGATTCGACGCTCGCGGGCTACGACCAGGCCGTCGAGGACGCGCTGCTCGCGGGCAGCGGCTGGGAACGGGACGGCTATCGCCTGTTCAACATCTCGTGCTTCGCGAACGCGTCGGCGGGCGGCTGGTTCACGCCGCCCTCGGAGAGCAACTGCATCACCGTGACCCGGGCGATGTTCGACGAACTCGGCGGCTTCGACACCGCCTTCCGCTCCCGCGGCGGCGGGCTGGTGAATCCGGACTTCTTCCGTCGCGCCTGCGATGCGCCCGGAACGCAGCTGGTGATGCTGGTGTCGGAAGGCTGCTTCCACCAGGTCCATGGCGGCGTGTCGACCAATCCGCCGGCCGGCCAGCGGCCGGACCGGGAATTCCACGCCGAGTACCGGCGGCTGCGCGGCGACAGCTACCGCCGGCCGACGGCGCGCCCCATCTATCTGGGGGAAGTGCAGGACGCGGCGATCCCGTTCCTGAAGGCCTCGGCCGACCACGTCGCGTCCTGACCGGCGCGACGCGGGGGCCGCGAGGTGCGGATCAGCGGACGGTGAAGGTCTTCGTCTGCTGCAGTTTGCCGTTGATCGAGAACTCGACCTTGTAGGTCCCCGGTTCCCAGCCGTCGGGCTTGCTCATGCTGAAGATCGTCGCTGTCGGGCCGGCCCCGTTGACGATCTGGCTGTTCTCGGTGATCACTTCGCCGTCGGGATAGAACCACTTGCTCGAGATCGTGTACTTCTCGGCGGTGCCGTTGGCATGGATCGCGAGGAAGATGCTGTCCGCGGCCGTGAACTCGTCGCCGAGCGGGCCGGTCAGCCGGCTTTCGTCCGCCGCGTTGCTGGCGTCGATGCGGGCGATGGTGGTGTCGACCGGCGTGGTGTCGATCACCGGTTCCGGCAGCTCCAGCGGCATCCGGATGTCGGCGAGGTCGAGGGAGGGTTCCGGCTCGGCCGGTGTGGCCGGCGTGGCGGCGACCGGTGCCTCGGCGGCGGGTGGCGCGTCGGTGGCGGGAACGGCTTCCTCGCGCCCGCATCCGGCGAGCAGGAGGGCCGCGATCATCGCGGGCAGGACCATGCGGTTCATCGGAGCTCCTGGTTCGGAAGACGGGACCGCCGAATCGTAGCGGGCACCGGGGAGGCTTGGCGAGGGGCGGCGGGTCGCCGACACTGCCCGCATGCGCAAGCTCGCCCTCGCCACCGCGATCGCCGCCTACCCGCTCGACGACGACCTGCCGCTGCTGCTGGCGGCCTGCGGCGAGGCCGGGATCGACGCGCAGGTGCTCGCGTGGGACGACCCCACGGTGAGCTGGTCGCGCTTCGACGCGGTGCTGCTGCGCTCCACCTGGGACTACATCGACCGGCTGCCCGGATTCCTGGCGTGGTGCGACCGGGTCGCGGCGGCGACGCGGCTGCTCAATCCGCCCGACGTGGTGCGATGGAACACCGACAAACGCTACCTCGGCGACCTCGCGCGGGCCGGCGTGGCCGTCATCGACAGCCATTTCATCGCGCCCGGGGACGATCCGTCGTCGCTGCCGGCCTTCGACGAATTCGTCGTCAAACCGACGGTCGGCGCCGGTTCGCGCGACTGCCGCCGGTTCGTCGCCGCCGAGCGCGACGCGGCGATCGCGCATGCCGGCGCGCTGCTCGACCGCGGCCTGCACGTGCTGGTACAGCCCTATCTGGCCGCGGTCGACGAACACGGCGAGACCGCGCTGATGTTCTTCGACGGCGCCTTCAGCCACGCGATCCGCAAGGCGCCACTGCTGCGCCGCGGCGAGGCGGCGACGCCGGCGCTGTTCGCGCCGGAACGCATCGGCGCCCGCACGCCGTCCGACGACGAACTGGCCACGGCACGCGACGTGCTCGCGGCGATTCCGTTCGGGCCGCTGGCGTACGCGCGCGTCGACCTGCTGCCGTCGACGGCCGGGCCGCGGCTGCTGGAACTGGAGCTGACCGAACCGTCGCTGTTCCTCGCGTATGGCCCCGGCAGCGCCGAGCGGCTGGCCGACGTGCTGCGCCGCCTGCTCGGCTGAGCACGCTGGTCAGCGCGACGACGCGACCCGCAGCAGCGCCGGGGGATCGGCGGCTGCGATCGCCGACTGCAGCGCGCCCAGCTCCCGGTCGTCGAAGACCGCTTCGAGCAGCGCGCGCTCGGCGGGCGACAGCGCGCCGACCCGATCGGTCACCGCCATCCGCGCCGGTTGCCCGTCGAAGCGCGTGCCGTCGAACGAGCTGCCGCCGCCTTCCGCCCCGACGCGCCCGAAGCCGCGGTCGTCGAACGCCAGGCCGAGCGCCGCCGCGATCGCCGCGCGGTAGCCGGCGTCGACGAACCAGCGGTCGAACAGCACCGCGACGCGGTCGGGATACGGCGTCGCGTCGCCGAGCAGGCACCGTGCATGCTGCTTCCACAGGTCGACCGCGCGCCGCAGCACCGGCCCGTCCTCGCGCGGATACGCCGGCATGTCGACCCGCGACGCCTTGCGGATGCGGCTCGCGAACAGCTGGTCCGGCATCCGCACCAGCAGCAGGCGCGTCAGCGGCGCGTCGATCGTCGTGAACGGACTCGTGTCGAGCGCGTGGTCTTCCAGCGACACGAGCACGCGCGACGGCACGGGCGGCGCCTGCCGGGCGAGCCACTCGCGATACGGCCGCGGCGCGGGCATCGGCCGCCCGCGCAGCAGCGGTCCGAGCGGGATCGCGTTGTTGTGGAACGCGGCCCGCAGCATCGGCTGCAGCCAGTTCACCAGCGCGTGGTTGCCGCTGCGCTTCATGCCGTGCAGCAGGACGAGCGGCGGCGGCGCGCTCATCCGCGGCGCCGCCGGTACGCGGCCAGTCGCGCGTCGAGGTCGTAGTCGCGCACCAGCGCGCGGGTCGCGGCGAGTACCGTCGCGGCGATGTCGCGTCGCCGCGCCTTCTCGTCGTCGGCGACGGCCGGCGACAGGCGTGCGAGCCTCGGCCAGACGTGTTTCTCCCAGTAGGCGTCCATCCGCGCCGACACCGCCAGCCCGGCATCGTCGACATGGCCCGTGCAGTGCACGATCGCGATGCGCTCGGCCGTTTCCAGCCCGAGCCGGAAGGCGCCGAAGCGGTAGTTGAAACGCAGCGGAAGCCAGGCGAAGCGGCCGTGCGCGGCGATGCTGGTCGCGAACGCGGCCTGGTCGCTGGACGTGACGGGCCCGGCTCCGAGCGGGTGCGCGGCGAAATGGTCGCGGATGCGCCGCTGGTGATCCAGCCACGTGGCGCGATGGTCGAGCCCGGCGGGAAACAGCACCACGCCGCTGTTGAGGTAGAGCCAGCGCTCGGGTGCGGCGGCGCACGACGAGGTGTCGTCGGCGGTGTCGGTGTCGTCGCGCGGGTTCAGCGGGGTCCAGCGGCGGCGCAGCAGGGGCAGGCCCAATCCGTCGGCGATGCTCGCCCACTGCGCGTCGCGCACGCGGACGACCCCGGGCACGGCGGCGGCGATCGCGTCGGCCGGCAGCGCGGCGAGCCCGGCGAGCGGACCGAGGATCACCACGTCGTTGTCGAGCAGCAGCACGCGGCGCCCTCTCGCATCGGCGCCGGCGGCCTCGATCTTGTTGCTCGACGGGGAGAAATCGTCGTTGCGCCCGGGAGGCATCACGTCGCCACCGGCGCCGATCTCCCGCAGCAGCGCGTCGACCGCCGGCTCGCGGCCGCCGATGGTGTGCACTTCCAGCGCGGCGTCGGCGGCGGCATGCCGATGCCACCCCGCCGCGAGCAGCAGCGTCTGGCTGACGTATTTGTCGGACGCGGCGCGCAGGTCGAGCACCGTGCGCGCGACGAGCGGGGTCGCGGCGACGAGGCCGGCCGCCCGGCTCACGCGTCGGGTCCGCCCGGCGCGTCGCCCGGAAAGCGGAACTCCAGCGCACCGCCGGCGGCGGCGATGACCTGCACGCGGGTGGCCGGGGACGGGCAGTTGAGTCCGGCGATCCACGCTTCGTGCTCCTCGTGCCGTCCCTGCACGCACAGGACCGAGCCGTCGCCGAACGTGAGCAGCAGATGCGGCCACGGCGCCAGCACCTCGACGTCCTCGACCACCTTGTGCCGCAGCGCGACCGACTTCAGCAGGTCGTCCTGGGCGTCGTCGGCGCCGGCGGCGTCGGCGATGGACTCGGGGCGCGTGGCGTGCAGCGTCCACTCCGCGAACAGCTGCACGTACGGCTCGCCGGGCACCTCGGCCGTTTCGAATTCCAGTTGCGGCACGCCGAAACGCACGCCCGTGACCGTGGCGCCGATGAAGATACGGCGCAGCGTGTCACGGGCGAGCTGGGTGGCGTCGGGGGCGGCCATGGCATCCGTCGCGAACGAACCCGCAGTATGGCACCGGTCAGCGCAGGCCCTCGAGCAGGATGGAGGCGACCTTGTCGGCCAGCTCCTGCGGCGAGTGCACGTCCGCCCGGAGGTGGATCTCGGCCGCTTCCGGGGCTTCGTACGGCGAGTCGATGCCGGTGAAGTTCTTGATCCGGCCGGCGCGCGCCTTCGCGTACAGGCCCTTGACGTCGCGCTCCTCGGCGACGGCCAGCGGCGTGTCGACGAACACTTCCAGGAACTCGCCTTCGGCGAACATCTCGCGGGCCATCCGGCGCTCGGCCTGGAACGGCGAGATGAACGACACGAGCACGATCAGGCCCGCTTCGGTCATCAGCCGCGCGACCTCGGCGACGCGGCGGATGTTCTCGACGCGGTCCTCGTCGGTGAACCCCAGGTCCTTGTTGAGCCCGTGGCGGACGTTGTCGCCGTCCAGGATGCAGGTGTGCAGTCCCATCGCGTGCAGGCGCTTGTCGACCAGGTTGGCGATCGTCGACTTGCCGGCGCCCGACAGGCCGGTGAACCACAGGCAGCGCGGCTGCTGGC
>CBIHMN010000027.1:0-12505 GCA_966211005.1 uncultured Arenimonas sp. | reverse complement strand
GTACTGGGGCGTGCTGAGCGCCGAGGATTTCCGCAGCGAACGGCTGACCGACGAGGCGCGCGCGCAGTTCTTCCGGTCGGGCGAGCAGTACGTCACGCACCTGCTCGCGCTCGTCGGGCGCCACTTCGACCCGGCGTTCAAGCCCCGCCGCGTGCTCGATTTCGGGTGCGGGGTCGGGCGGCTGGCGATCCCCTTCGCCCGGCGCGCGACCGAGGAAGCCGTGGGCGTCGACATCGCCCCGGCGATGCTGGAGCTGTGCCGCCGCAACGCGGCGGACGCGGGCGTCGCCAACCTGAAGACCGTGCAGGCGGACGAAGGGCTCTCGGCGGTCGAGGGCCGGTTCAGCCTGGTCAACAGCTACATCGTGCTGCAGCACATCGAACCGTCCCGCGGCATCACGCTGATCCAGCGGCTGCTCGACCTGGTGGAGCCGGGCGGTTACGCCTCGCTGCAGCTGACCTACGGCAAGGACCGCCGGTTCTGGCCGCACGAAAGTCCGCGCGCCCGGTTCTACCGGCGCGACGGCGGCACGATCACCGACCTGCTGCCGACGGACGACGCGCGTCCGGTCGGGGCGATCACGATGTTCGATTACGACCTCAACCAGGTGTTCGCGGCGGCGACGCGCGTGGCCGCCGGCCCGATGCTGACGATTCCGACCGGCGACGACGGCCACCTCGGCGTGCACCTGCTGCTCCGGAAGCAGAATCCATGCTGAAGATCCTGCGCCGCAGAAAACCCGTGGCCGACGTCGTGGACGACACGGCCGCCCGCCGCATCCTGGCGTCGCCGCTGAGCGACGCGGAGACCGTGGCGGCGGTCTTCGGCAGTCCCGACGCCGCGCTGGACGTGGTCAACGCGCGCTATTTCGAACTCGCCGCGGACCGTCGGCCGCGCCTGTCGATCCACTTCGACCCCGTCTGGTACGCCGCGCGCAATCCCGACGTGGTCGAGGCCGGCATGGATCCGTACCTGCACTTCCTGACCTCCGGGATGGGCGAGGGGCGCGACCCGCACCCGCTGGTGGACCTGGCGTTCGTGCGCGCGCGGCTGGACGCCGATGCCGGCTGGGACGACGCGACCCTCGCCGACGTGCTCCGGACCGGGCGCGTGCCGCCGCACCCGCTGTTCGACCCCGGCTACTACCTCTCGAACAACGACGACGTGCGCGAGGCCGGCATCCCGGCCCTGGCGCATTTCCTGCAGAGCGGCGCGGACGAAGGCCGTCGTCCCCATCCGCGCTTCGACGCCGACGAATACATCGCGACGCATCCGGGCGCGCCCACCGGGCGCTACGAAGCCTTCCTCGACTTCGTCAGCCGCCACGCGGCCCCGGACCCGGACGCCGGGGGCGACGCGGAACCGGCCGCCGATGCCGGGGCCGCCGACCCCGTCCCGGCCGAACCCGGGATCGCCGCGGACGCGGAGCATTACACCGGCAGCTTCGACGCCGTCGAAGGCGGTATCGCGATGGGCTGGGCGTTCGACAGCCGGCGTCCGATGGAGCGGCTGGTCGTCGAGATCGTCGCCGGTGGCGTCGTCGTCGGGCGGGGTCGTGCCGACGTCTTCCGCGAAGACCTGCTCGAACACGGCATCGGCGACGGTGCCCATCACTTCAACATCCGGCTGGCGCAGGAACTCGCGGACGGCGAACGGCACGAGGTGTCGGCGCGGATCGCCGACGCGCCGGCGAGCGTGCTCAACGGCAGCCATGCGTACGTCGCCAGCCCGGGCGGCCGCAGGTTCGACATGCTGCCGGTGGCCGTCTCGTCGCAGCTCGCCGCCGAACTGGCGGACGCGCACGGCGACCGCGCCGGCGACTACCGGCAGCGCGTCGGCGAGGCCGGCCTGCAGCTCGTGACCGGTGCCGTCGACGAGGCCGTGGGCCTGCTCCGGGCGCTGGACGCCGACTATCCGGGTGATCCGCTGGTGCGTCTGCGGCTGGCCGAGGCGGCATTGGTGCAAGGTCGGATGGAGGACGCCGCCAGTGCATTCGCGGTGGCCGCGCAGTCGGCGGCGACCGCCGGGTGGGGACTGCTCGGGCTGGGCAATACATGCCGGCTGCAGGGCGATCTCGACGGCGCCGAACACCATCTGCGACAGGCGCAGGCGCGGGCCTCGGCGCCCCCGCCGGTCGCGGGCCGGCTGGCGGCCGTTTCGCGGCTGCTGGCGCGCCGGCGCGCGTGGACGCTGATCGCCGCCGGCGACGTGGACGGCGCGCTCGCGCTCCTCGTCCCCGAGCTGGCGGCATGCCCCGACGATGCGGAGCTCTGCGAGCAGGTCGCCGGGCTGCTCGTTCCCGACGCCGACGCCGCCGGCCTCGACCCGGTCCTGCACCGGGCGCGGCGCTCGCTGGCGCTGCTCGAGGCGGTGATGGCGCACGTGCGGACGCGGCGGGGCGTGGCATGAAGGAGCTGATCGGGAAGCTCGCCGGCGAATCGCGCCCGTGGGGCACGATCGTCTGGGCCGGCGTCGGCCACGGCTCGCACCTGCCGTCGCTGCGGCAGTTCCGCTGCACGCGCCGGCTGCTGCTCGAGCCGCATCCGGTGCTGCATGCCCGGCTGCAGGCCCGATCCAACGCATTCCCCGGCGACGAGCTGCGGCCGCTGGCGCTCTGGGAAGACGCCGGCACGCGCCCGTTCAACCTCGTGAGCAATCCGGTGCTCAGCAGCCTCCTGCCGGTGGACGGGCTGCTCGCCCGTCTGCCGAACCTCTCCCGGGCCGGTGTCGCGAACGTGGACACCTGCGACCTCGACGGGCTGATCGCCGAATGCGGTCTCTCCGGGGACGACAATCTGCTGGTGCTCGAAATCGCCGGCGCCGAAGCGGCGGTGCTGGCGCGGGCATCGCGGACGGCACTGGGTGCATTCGCCGCGATCATCGTGCGCGGCGCCGACGCGGCCGGCGATTACGCGGGGGCCGGCGATCTGGCGGAAACGGCCGCCGCGGTGGCGGCGACGGGGTTCCGCGTGGAGCCGGGCGACGGCTGCGTGCTGCTGCGGCGCGACGAAGTCCTCTGGCCGCTCCGGTCGCGGATCCTGGAGCTCGAAACCGAAGTCGTCGCACTGCGCGCGCAGGCCGCCACCCTGTCGCAGGAGCGGACCGGCTGGGAGGCGCGCCTCGCGGATTTCGACCAGCACGTCCAGCTGTCGGAACAGCTGCTCGAGCAGGTGGCCGCGGCCCAGGCCGAAGTCGCTCGCCATGAGGCGCTCGCCGCGGAACGTCAGCGTTCTCTCGAAGAGGCGCTGCGCGATCGCGATGCGGCGCGCGCGCGCATGGCGGAGCTCGAGTCGGCCGTCACCGACGCCGCGGCGCGCGCGGCCGAAAGCGATCGCCGCCTGCAGGAGGTATCGGCCGAGGCCCGGTCGCACGCCGACGCGCTCGCCGCGCGGACCGCGTCGCTCGAAAGCGCGGTCGCCGACGTCGGCACGCGCGACGCGCGGATCGGCGATCTGGAGCGGCAGGCCGTGACGCAGGCCGAGGAGATCGCCGCGCAGGCCGGCGAGATGGAGGCGATGCGCAAGCGCATCGCCGAACTCGAACAGCTCGCCCGCGACCAGGACACCTACCGCGCGGCGCTGACCGCGCAGGCCGAAGCGTGGATGGCGGAACGGGACCAGCACGCGGGCCGCGTCGTCGAACTCCAGAAGGCCATGACCGCACAGGAGGCCGAGCTGGCCGAGCGCCAGGCGAAGCTGGACGACAGCCGGCAGGAGGCCGCCGCGCAGCAGCAGCAGGTGCAGGCGCTGGCGGAACGCGCCGAGTTCCTCGCGGTGCATGCCGCGGACATCGGCCGGCATCGCGATGCGCTGTTCGAAGAGAGCGCCGAGCGTCTCGCGCAGCTCGAACAGGCGACGCAGGCCCTCGCGGCGGCGCAGGCCCGGCAGGCCGAGCTGGAAGGACGGGTGGCCGCGCAGGCCGAGAAGGTACGCAAGCTGTCCGACGGTCTGGAGGAAGCGACACGGAACGCCGCGCTCGGAACCCGGTTGCACGCCCTGAAGGATGCCGACCTGCGCGAACTCCAGCAGCGCTACGAAGCATCGCTGGCCGTACAGGAGCGCCAGCACGGCATGCTGCTGAAACTGGGCGAGCGCCTCGGCATGGCGTCACGCTATTTCCACCAGCTGGCGATGCCGGCGACGCCGCGCGCCGATCGGCTCCCCGCGGCGAAGCCTGCCGCGAAGCCGCGATCGAAGGCGCCGGCACGCGGCCCGGCGGCGAAACCGGCTCCCGAGGCCACGACGCGACGGTCGACGAAGAAGGCCGCCAAGGCGTCGTCGCGCGCCGCGAAGGCGGCGGACGCGCCTGGCCGCGCGGACACCGCCCGCCGGCCGCGGTCGCGCCGGACGACCTGACGTGGCGCGGCGGCCGACGAACAGGGCGGTGAAGAGCCTGCTCGGGACGATCGACGAGGCGCTCGCGCTGCTCGGGGACCTGCCGGTCGCCGGCACCGGCGTGGTTCCGGTCCAGGAAAGCGGCGGCAGCCTGCTCGACCAGTGCCTGGCCCTGTGCGACGAAGGCGAGGCGCGGGGCCCGGAGCCGGTCCGCACCCTGCACCATTTCGCCTGCACCGGCGGCTCGCTTTTCGCGAAATGCGCGTCGGCGATGCCCAACGTGCGCCTGCTGAGCGAGGTCGACCCGCTGAGCACGACGCAGCAGACGTTCCGTGAAGGACGGTTGCGGTTCTCGCCGACCGACATGATCAACCTCGTGCAGCAGGGCGATCGCGGCGCCGACGACGCGCTGGTGCTGGACATGTTCCTGGCCGACCTCGCCCTGATCCACGCCGACGGGGAACGCCGCGGGCTGCGCCTGTTGCTGCGCGACCACGCGCACGGCCACTACGCGACCGGCCCGGCCACCCCGGACCGGCCCGGCCTGCGGGACATCGTGTCGCGGCGCTTCCCGGTGCTGTCGCTGGTGACGGTCCGGCACCCGCTGGACAGCTACCTGTCGCTGCGGGCCAACGGCTGGGTCCACTTCAAGCCCGGCACGCTCGACGAGTACGGCGCGCGCTACCTCGACTTCCTCGACGCCCATGCCGGCGTCCCGGTGCTGCGCTACGAGGACCTGCTCGCCGAGCCGGTCCGGGTGGTCCGTCAACTTTGCGGGTACCTCGATCTGCCCTACAATCCCGAGTTCGAAAATCTGTTCGATGCCGTCCGGGTCACCGGCGACAGTGGACGCGCGGGCCCCGTCCTGTCGCCCCGGCCTCGCCGCGAAGTGACGGACGACCTCCGCGACGAGTCCGGTGCGTCACCGAACTACACCCGGCTGCTGCAGGTCCTCGGCTATGGGGACTGACGCCGTTCGCCGGCAATCGCGCGTGTTCCAGCCATCCGTGGCGGACGGCGCGCCAAGGGGGAAAGGGGAGATGGGCAACGAAAGCGGCATGCGGCTCGCCGAACTGGCACTCGCCATGGTCACGATGGAGGAGGCCGGCGAACTGGCCCGACTGGTCGACGGAATCGTCCATCCAGCGGGGACGAAGCCGGACCCGCTGGCGCTGCTGCGGCAGATCCGTGACGGCGGCCGGAGCACGGCCTTCAGTTCGCTGGCGCTGTACGTGAACCGGCTGGCGCGCGACCTCGACCGCAGCGCCTCGGCGGCCACGCGCGCGCCCCTGATCCGCGCGCTCCTGAACCTGCGCGAGAAGCTGTCGAGCCGTCGGCTCGAGGGCGCGGCCTCCGTGGCGCGGGACGACGCGCCGACGGCCCCGGCCGAGCCCGGCCTGTCGCTCGAGGACGGGATCATCGATGTCTACGAGCGCACCGTCGGCCGCACGCCGGCCGCTTCCGAGATCGACATCTGGAAGACCAATTTCGACAACGGGCTGCCTTTCCACCAGTTCATGCTGCTGATGGAGCGCGGCCCGGAAGCGGTGAAGCATGCCGCCGGCAAGGCCATCGCCGACGGCGTCGGCGACGGCGAATTCATCCAGATGGCCCACGAGCTGGTGCAGAACCGCGGCGCCACCGCGTGGGAGATCGACTTCTGGCGGCGCAAGCTCGAGGACCGCTCGATCACGCGGGCACAGCTGCTCGCGGAGATGTTCGAGGCCTCGGCGAGTTTCCAGCGCGCGCTGGCCGAAGCGCCGCCGCACGACGGCCTGTCGTGCTCGATCATGGGCACCACCGCGTTCCTCAACGCCGCGCAATGGGACGCGCAGGCCGAAGCGATGGCCGACGCGCCGCCGCCGCCGCCCGACGAGCGTTACCAGAACCGCTTCCACATCCGCGGCGAGCCGCGCGTGCTGGTTTCGGCGCTGGCCAGCCTGTACCGGGGCGGCGACTTCATCGAGCAGTTCATGGACAACATCACCTCGCAGGGCGTCTTCGACGACTACTGCGAACTGGTGATCGTCGACGCCGACTCGCCCGAGAACGAATACGAGACGATCAAGCGCTACCTGGCGCGGCACAGGAACATCGTCTACCTGCGGATGAACTACCGCATCGGCATCTACGACGCGTGGAACGTCGCGGCGAAGGCCGCCCGCGGCGAGTACCTGACGAACACGAACATGGACGACCTGCGCCGCCATGACTCGCTCGAGATCCAGGCCGCCGCGCTCGACAACCTGCCGTTCGCCGACGTCGTCTACCAGGACCTGTACTACACCTTCGACCCGCGGCTTTCGTTCGAGCAGATCGCCGCGTTCCGGCACGAGACGGTGCTGCCGGTGATCACGCCGCACAACCTGATCAAGTTCAATTCGCCGCACAACGCGCCGATGTGGCGCCGGAAACTGCACGACGAACTGGGCTGGTTCGACACGCGCTACCGGTCCGCGGGCGACTACGAGTTCTGGATGCGCTGCCTGGATGCGGGCAAGAAGTTCTACAAGATCAACGACCCGCACGTCGTCTACTACCAGAACCCCAAGGGGCTGTCGACGCGGCCCGACACCCGCGGCGTCGCCGAGGCGATGGACATCCACAAGCGCTATTGCCGCAAGCTGATGCCGGACGAGGTGGTGATGGCCACCGCCGACTACGCGCGCGCGCTCGATCCGGCACTGGCGGTGCCGCCGCCGGGCAAGGCCGATCGCTACGTGATGGCGCAGGAAGCGCTGCGCAACCTCGCGCGCCGGGGCAAGTTCGCCGCCGCCGACGGAGCGCCGCGATGATCCGCCTGCTCGTCGACGGCGTCTTCTTCCAGCTCAACAACACCGGCATCGCCCGGGTCTGGCGCTCGGTGCTCGAACCGATGGCGCGCAGCGGCCGCTTCGAGATCTTCATGCTCGACCGGGGCAATGCGCCGCGCATCGAGGGCGTCCAGTACATCCCGTTCCCGAAATACCTGTGCTGGTACTGCCCGGCGGATTCGGCGCTGATCCAGGAGATCTGCGACCTCCACCACATCGACGTCTTCACGAGCACGTACTACACCACGCCCGTGTCGACGCCGATGCTGCTGATGGTCTACGACATGATCCCCGAGCTGTTCGACTTCGACCTGAGCCAGCGCGCGTGGATGGAGAAGGGCACCTCGATCTCGTATGCCCAGCGGTACCTCAGCATTTCCCGCAACACGCACGAAGACCTGCTGGCGATCTACCCGGAGATCCCGGCGGAACAGGCGTCGTGGGCGCATTGCGGCGTCGACGAGGCGGTGTTCCGCCGGCGCGACGCGAAGGACATCGACGCGTTCCGTGACGCGCATGGCCTCGACCGGCCGTATTTCCTGTTCGTCGGTTCGCGCGTGCAGCACAACGGCTACAAGAACAGCGGCCTGTTCTTCGATGCGCTGTCGCGCATGGGCCGCGCCGGTTTCGACGTGTTCTGCGTCGGCGGCGAGAAGGAGATCGAGCGGCAGATCCTCGAATCGCTGCCCGAGGGCGTGCGCTGCCGCCGCGTCGAGCTCACCGACGACGAGCTCGCGCTGGCCTACGGCGGCGCGCTGGCGCTCGTGTATCCGTCGCTGTACGAAGGCTTCGGCATGCCGGTGATCGAGGCGATGGCCTCCGGTTGCCCGGTGATCACGACGCGCCACGGCTCGCTCGCGGAGGCCGCCGGCGATGCCGCGCTGCTGATCGGCGGCGCCTCGGTCGACGAGATGCACCAGGCGCTGCTGAAGATGCAGGATCCGGCGGTCCGCGACGCGCTGCGCGAACGCGGCCTCGCGCATGCGCGCGACTTCCGCTGGCAGGGCATGGCCGACCTGCTTTCCGACGAGCTCGAGACGCTGGTGGCGGAAGCGCGCCGGGGAACCTACGACGCCTTCTTCCAGGAATGGCGGCGCCTGCGCGCGATGCAGGCCGCGGTCGAGCACGTCTGATGGAGGCCGCCGCGGTGGGCAAGGCACTCGTCTGCGGTGTCAACGGCCAGGACGGCGCCTACCTGGCGCGGCTGCTGCTGGGGAAGGGCTACGAGGTCTGGGGCACGTCGCGCGACGCGCAGGCGAGCGGCATGGCCAACCTCGAGAAGCTCGGCATCGCCGACCGCGTGCGCCTGGTGTCGATGGCGCCCAGCGACTTCCGGAGCGTGTTCACGGCGATGGACCGCAGCGATCCCGACGAGGTGTACCACCTCGCGGGCCAGAGTTCGGTGGGCCTGTCGTTCGAGCAGCCGGCCGAAACGCTGGAGAGCATCGTCACCGGGACGCTGAACCTGCTCGAGGTCCTGCGCCTGCGCCGCCGCCCGACGCGGTTCTACCACGCCGGATCGAGCGAATGCTTCGGCGACACCGGGGGTATCCCCGCCGACGAACGCACGCCGTTCCAGCCGCGCAGTCCCTACGCGGTGGCCAAGGCCTCCGCCCACTGGCTCGTGACCAACTACCGCGAGTCGTACGGCCTGCATGCGAGCACCGGCATCCTGTTCAACCACGAATCGCCGCTGCGTCCGCGCCGGTTCGTGACGCAGAAGATCATCCATGCGGCCCGCCGCATCGGCGCCGGCAGCGGCGAGCGGCTCGTGCTGGGCCGGCTCGACATCCAGCGCGACTGGGGCTGGGCGCCGGAATACGTCGATGCGATGTGGCGGATGCTGCAGCAGGACGCGCCGTGCGACTACGTGATCGCCACCGGGCAGACGTGCCAGCTGCAGGATTTCGTGGCCGAGGCGTTCGCGCTGCACGGCCTGGACTGGCGCGACCACGTCGACGTGTCGCAGGAGTTCTTCCGGCCGACCGACATCGCGTACAGCGGTGGCGATCCCGGGCTGGCCCGGCGGACGCTGGGCTGGGAGGCGACGTGCCGGATGCCGGCCGTGGTCCGCAACATGGATGCGGCACTGGGCACTTCGTGAACCACCCCGGCGGCCAGGTTCGGAAACAGGAACAGGGCGCCATGCCGGCGCGCTAAAAACAACCGGAGAGTCACCGTGGAAAATTACATGGATATCGTCGCTCGGGCGCTGCCGCCGGCCGGCGACTTCGAACAGTGCTACGCGTTCTCGATCCACAAGTCGGGCAGCACGCTGATGCACAAGATGATCGGCGAGGTCTGCCACGCGGCGAACATTCCTTCGGTCACGATTCCCGACATCCTGTTCCGCGAAGGGCTGGCCGAGAAGGACTGGGAATCCGACCCGCGGATGGCGGATCTGTTCACGCGCGGCCGCGTCTACTACGGCTTCCGTTACCTGCCGCCGTTCCTGCCGGCGGGGGACCCGGGGTTCCGCGAGCGGCCGACGGTGCTGCTCGTGCGCGACCCCCGCGACGCGCTGGTGTCGCAGTACTACTCGTTCGGCGGGCGCTACCAGTCGCACCGGCTTCCCGACAAGAACAAGGAGCAGTTCATCGAGCGCACGCAGCGGACGGCGCACCTGGAGATCGACGAATACGTGCTGCAGGCCGCGCGCAACTACCTGCGCAAGCTGCAGGCGTATCGCGACGCGCTGGACTTCGATTCGATCCTGCTGCGCCGGTACGAGGACATCTACTTCGACAAGCGCCAGTTCATCGGCGACATCTTCGACACCTTCGGGCTGAGCGTGCCGTCGTCGATCCTGGACGCGGTCGCCGAGCGCAACGACATCCGGCCCGCGGTGGAGGAAACCGGCAAGCACATCCGCAAGGGCGCCCCGGGCGACCACCGCGAGAAGCTGCAGCCGGAGACGATCGCGAAGATCAACGCGCTGTACAAGGACATCGCCCCGGCGTACGGGTATGTGCTCGACTGACGGCGCGCGCGCGTGCGCGGCGCGCGCCGAAGGGCGGTCGATCCGATGAATGCGGCCGCGGCAGGCGCGACGTCGCGTGGGCGCCGGCAGAACTGGCTGCTGCTGTTCAACTGCCAGGCCGAGGGCCTGGCCAACAGCCTGGAGCTGCTCGGCGTCGACCTGCGGGTGGAATCGCACCATCCGCCGTCCTTCCGGAAGCTCCGCGACGACATCGCCGCCCGGCTGGACGAGTTCGACCGCATCGTGGTCGCGCCGCGCGTCGAGCCGATGCTCGGCTTCGACCTGCGCGGGCGCGACGACGTGATCCGGGTGCCGCATGTGATGTTCCACGGCTTCCATCCCGACCTGGTGTACATGGGCGCGTCCAGCGGGCTGGCGAAGGGCGCGATCGGCGAGTTCCATTCGGCGCTGGTCTACGCCGCGTTCCGGAGCGGCCTGGATGAAGCCGCCGCCGCGGCGCTTTTCCGCGAGGACGTGTTCGCGGAACTCGGTTATCTCGATTCGTGGCAGGTCTGCCGCGAGCAGCTGGAACGCGACTTCTCGGAACAGGACTTCGACGTGCGTGAATCGTTCGTGCGCTGGTCGCGCACCGGGGCGTTCATGCACACGATCAACCACCCGAAGATCGGCGTGCTGGCGGATGTCGCGCGGCTGGTGCTGCGGCGCGCCGGAATCGAACCGCGCGAAGCGGGGATGGTGCCCCACGACGGCCTCGCCAAGGGGCCCGTCTTTCCGGTGTTCCCGCCGATCGGCGCGCGTCTCGGCATCCGCGGGTCGTACCTCTTCAAGCAGGGCGGCGGCTATGCGGTGCTCGACCTGGACGAATACGTCGCGGCCTCGTACCGGATCTACCGCGAGGCCGTCGGCGCGAAGCCGGCGAACAAGTCGTTCCTGCCCGTGATCGAGCGGGCCGAAAGCCTCGTGAGGGCGATGCGATGAGTACCAATCCCTATTCGGGCCTGCCCGACCGGCAGTTCTGGCGGCGCGCGGTCGCCGGCATCGAGCCGTTCCTGTTCGACCCGGTCACCACGCCCCGATTCACGATCGGCCGGGAGGAACGCGTCGCGACCGCCGGCAGCTGCTTCGCGCAGCACATCTCCAACCGGCTGGCGAAGATCGGCTTCAACTACTTCGTCACCGAGGACGGCGCGGCGCTGCCCGAGGCCGAACGCCGGGCGATGAACTACGGGGTGTTCTCGGCCCGATTCGGCAATCTGTACACCACCCGGCAGCTGCTGCAGCTGTTCCAGGAGTGTTTCGACGGGCGGCAACCCGCCGAAGCCGCGTGGCCCACGGCCGACGGGCGCTTCGTCGACGCGCTGCGGCCGCAGATCGCGCCGGGCGGGCTCGCGACCGAGGCCGATGTCGCCGCGGCGCGCGTCGAACACCTGGCGCAGGTGCGCCGCATGTTCCTCGACTGCGACATTTTCGTGTTCACGCTGGGCCTCACCGAGGCGTGGCGATCGCGGATCGACGGTACCGTTTTCCCGGTCGCGCCGGGCGTGTCGGGTGGCGGCTTCGATCCCGCGCGACACGAGTTCGTCAACTTCACCGTCGCCGACGTGATCGGCGACCTCGAGGAATTCCTGCGCCGGCTCAAGGCGGTCAATCCCGCGGTGAAAGTCCTGCTGACCGTGTCGCCCGTGCCGCTGATCGCGACGTACGAGCCGCGCAACGTGCTGGTCGCCACCAGCTACAGCAAGTCGGTCCTGCGCGTCGCCGCCGAGACGGCGTACCGGTCGCACGACTGGGTCGACTACTTTCCGTCGTACGAGATCATCACCGGCAACTACAACAACGGCGCGTACTACGAGGCCGACTACCGCGGCATCAACGCGGTCGGCGTCGACCACGCGATGCGCTGCTTCCTGAAGCATTACGCCGGCACGGGCGGCGGCGCGCAGGCGGCGACGCCGGCCGCCGTCCACGTCGCGGCCGCCGACGCCGACGTGGTCTGCGACGAGGAAGCGATCGACCAGATCAGGATCTGATCACGGCCGCGACGGCCGGGCGCCGGTGTCCGCGTACATCACGAGCTGCACCGTGCCGCCGTCACCCGCCAGACGGCCGAAGTTGGCGGAAGGCAAGGTGCCGGCGATGTCGCCGAGCAGGAAGATCTCGCCCATCTGCGCGTCCATCTCGTCGCGGTAGGTGATGCGGATGCGGCAGGTGGTGGAGCGGCACTCGGCATCGTGCGAAAGCGGGGCGGGTCCCTGGTGGGCCGCTGTCCGTTCGGCGCTCAACGCCTCCGCGATCACCCGCTCGCTGGCGAAGCTCCAGCCCGGGGACACCGGCTCGGCGAGGAACTCCTGCTCGAGCCCGGCCAGTTCGGCGGCCAGCCGCGCCTCGCGTTGCTCGTTCGACATCGGAGCATCATC
>CBIHMN010000026.1:0-12638 GCA_966211005.1 uncultured Arenimonas sp. | reverse complement strand
TCGACCCGCAGAAGGTGCTGACGATCTTCGCCGAGCACGGCAACATCGGCCCGGCCTCGGTGCCGATCGTGCTGAGCAAGCTGCGCGAGATGGGCCGCCTGAAGAAGGGCGACCGCGTCGCGCTGCTGGGCATCGGGTCGGGGTTGAACTGCTCGATGGCCGAGGTGGTCTGGTAGCCGGACTGCGGGATAGCTTGCGGGCGTTGCCTGCAGCGTCATCGGTAGGCCTGAAGCGTCGATGTCGCGTGTCGTTGGACCAGAGGCGAGGCGCGATGCCCTTCGACCCCACCCCGCTCCCGCATGCCCCCTGCGCGATCTGCGCCGCCACGCTGCACGCGGAGGCACGCTACCCGCAGAAGGTCTGCCGCGGCTGCGAGGCGCGCGCGAGCGACGAATCCGGTCGAAGCCTCGCCTTCACCAACGTCAGCATCTCGGGCGGGTTCGTCGCGCGCTACGCCGACACCGGTGAGCCCTATCCCGGCGAACATGCGTGCTGGATCGACGGCATCGCCTGCCACGCCAACGAGCACTACCACGGCGGCATCGTCGTGCAGCGGCGCGACCGGCCGATGCCGCGCATCGACCTGACCGACGCGCGCGTCACGCTGCCGTGCGCGCTGGCGTGGCGCGCGATCGCCGAGATCGCGCGGCGCCGGCATCGCAGCCATCGCCTGCGCGTCGAACAGTTCCACACCGGCGTTTCGACGATCGGTGGCTTCGCGCTCGAACTCGACCCCGTCGCGGCCGGCCCGCACGCGCGCCACGAATTCACCATCGACGGGCCCGACCCCGGGCGCTGGTGCGTGCGCGACGAAGGCGAAGTCGAGCTGGCCGCGGGCAATCTCGCGTCGCTGCTCGGCGACGGCCCGGAGCATGTGGTCACGTGGTTCGAATCGAAGGCGCGGTTCCCGGTGATGGCGCCGCCGCTGCCGGCCGGCGGTCGTTTCGTGCGCGCGATCCGGTTCGTCGCCGCGCTGCTGGAACGCCGAGTCTTCGATCGGCATCCGTGGCGCGCCACGCTCGCCGCCGCGGACGGCGTCGGCGGCCCCGTCGTCGGCGACTGGCACTCCGCGTTCGTCCCACCGGTGGCGAGGGACGAGGCCGGCGACCTCCGTCCCGCCGACGTGAGCCGCCTTTCGCAGCTGGTGCTCGTGCACCGCGGCGAAGCCTGCGTGTGGCGGACCGGGGATTACACGGATGGCCTCGCCATCGACCTGCAGACAGACCGGCTGGTGCGCATGGACCGCCATGGCCTGACGCCGCTCGGAACGGTGACAGAGCATTACCAGGCGGCCGGCAGGTCGCTTCCGGCGACCGTGGGACGCCTGCCGTAGTGCCCTATCCGCGTCGATCCGCGTGATCCGCGTCGACAGAGCGCTCTGCCCGCACCACCCTGAAATCGATCGGCTTGAAGCTGCCGCCGTTCGACTGCAGCGCGCTGCACGCCGTCAGCCCCACCAGCAGCGGCATCGCCGCGCGCAGCACGATGCGATCGCCGGCGCGGCTCTTCGGCGGCAGCACGCTGAGCCGGCCGTCGGCGTCGACGGCGACGTGCATGAAGACGTTGAAGGCGATGGGGATGCGGTCGCGGCCCACGCGCCACGGCGACAGCGCCTGCACCAGGTTGCCCTCGCAGCCGGGGCGCGGGTCGGTGTCGCCGTAGAGGATGCGGAACGTGTCGCGCGAGCACGGCGTCAACGTGAAGTCGTGCCGGCCGACGCTGTCCTCGACGATGTCGAACATCGGCCGGCTGCGGTTGGAATACAGCACGTCGCCGGTGGTGAGCCACAGCTTCGACGCGTAGTCGAGCGAGCGCCCGGACGACAGGTATTCGCGCTGGTCGTCGCTGTGGAACGCGACCAGATCGCAGACCTGCCGGCCCTCGGGATCGACGATCTCGAGCAGGTCGCCGGTGTCGATCTCGACCGCGCGCGCCGAACACGGCGGGATGCGGGTGAATCCCGCAGCGGCCTCGGTCGTGCCGTCGATGCCGGTCATGCACTCACCTTGCGGAACGGACATCGCCACTGGGCCTCGACCGCTCGGCCGCTGTACTGGCGGGTTTCCGGCGCGGTGCCCCAGTCGGCGAGGTTGGGATTGAGCGACCCCTGCAGCGCGCGATCGCGGGCGCGCGTCGCGGCCTGCATCTTCGCGTAGCGCCCGTCGGCGCGCAGGCGCGCGAACTGGCGCTGGGAGTTGAACACCAGCACCGGCATCGGCGCGCGTCGTGCACGCCGCGACGCGCCCGGGTGCAGGCCGATGACGAAGAACGGGTGGCCGGCGAGGCTGAAGGAAAAATCCGCGGCGTCGGGATCGTCGCCGACGTCGTCGGCCCACGCATGGCCGCGCTGTACGTCGAGCGCATGCAGCCGCTGCAGCTGATCCCACAGGCGCGCTTCGAAGGCGGCCTCGTCGTCGTCGCCCGGGCCGTCGAAGACCGCCGCGAGCGAATGAAGGCGGCGTGAGTCGGCGTCTTCCGCGTCGAGCCGCGGCGCGAGGCGTTCCAGGGCGTCGAGCAGCGGCGCGGTGTTGTCGCGCCCGTCGTCACCGAGCGGGCCGAGTTCCAGCATCCGCACGCCGCCCTGGCCCAGCGCGGCTTTCGCGCCGACGCACGGGAAGGTCGGGCGTTCCACGAAATCCCGCAGCCGGCGCGCGGTGGCACCGGGCGGCCGCGCGGACGGCGCCGCAGGCGTGATGGACAGGAATTCGGACCTCGGCATCGCAGGCTCCCGTGAGGATTGCGGGGAATCGTCGCGATGGAGGTGTCGGTCCCATGTCGAGTCGTGCATCGCGCACGGGGAAGCGTTCAGCGAGGTGGAGCCGGCGTCAGGGCGGCGGCGCCTGGAGCGGTTGCGCGTCACCGGACCCCCGGCCACATAAAAAAACGCCCCCGCAACCCGCGGGGGCGTGCCATCTCGTTTCGGGGCGAGATTGAAAAAGGCCGCGCGTGTCCGCGCGCGACGAGGAGAGAGCGTCAGGCGGCTTTCGTCGCCTTCGTGGGGGTGGCGGCGGGCGTGGCCGGCATCGCCATTTCGCCGAACAGGTCCTTCGGGTCGCGCAGCGTCGGGATCAGCCCGGCCTCGCGGCCGAGACCGAGTTCGTCGGCGCAGTCGCGCAGCAGGCGGAGCGCCGAGTAGTCCTCGAGCGCGAAGCCGACGCTGTCGAACAGCGTCACCTCGTCGCGCGTCCGGCGGCCGGGCGCGGCGCCGGTCAGCACCTGCCAGAGCTCGGTCACGGTGAAGTCGGCCGGCATCTGCTGCAGTTCGCCCTCGATCCGCGACTGCGGCTCGAACTCGACGAACACCGACGCGCGCTCCAGCACGCCGCGCGCCATCTCGGTCTTGCCGGGGCAGTCGCCGCCGACGCCGTTGAGGTGCATGCCCGCCTCGATCAGGTCCGGCGTCAGGATGGTCGCGCAGGTCTTGTCGGCGGTGACCGTGGTGACGATGTCGGCACCGCGCACCGCGTCGGCGGTCGACGCCGCGCGCACGACCCTCAGCGCCGGCGCGGCCGCCGCCAGGTTGCGCACGAGCTTGTCGGTCGCCGCGGGGTCGACGTCGAACACGCGCACTTCGGTGATGCCGAGGCCGTGGTGGAACGCGATCGCCTGGAACTCGCTCTGCGCGCCGTTGCCGATCAGCGCCATCGTCTTCGCGTCGGGACGCGCGAGGCGCTTCGCGGCCATCACCGACGTCGCCGCGGTGCGGATCGCGGTGGTCAACGTCAGCTCGCTGATGAACCCGGGCAGGCCGGTCGCGACGTCCGCGAGCGCGCCGAAGGCGACCACCGTCGACAGCCCGAGCTTCGCGTTGCCCGGGTGCCCGTTGACGTACTTGAAGCTGTAGTCGTTCGCGTCGGCGATCGGCATCAGCTCGATCACGCCCACGTCGGAATGCGCCGCGCTGCGCGGCGACTTGTCGAACTCCGGCCAGCGCCGGAAATCGGCCTCGAGGTAGTCGACCAGCCGTGCGGTCAGCGCCGGCAGGCCCACCGTCGCCACGATCCGCGACACGTCATCGGTCGTCAGCAGTTTCATGGACGCATCCTCCGTCGGGGTGGACCCGCTATTGTCCGGACCCGGCCGCCACCGCGAAACGGCAGAATCGCCATCCATCCGCCAAACATGCTGCATAATGTCAGCCAGGACTGCCAATCTGCCTGCCCTCATGGACGACCTCGATCACCGCCTGCTGGCTCTCCTGCGCCACGACGCCCGCGCCGCCATCGCCGACCTCGCGATCGCCCTGAAAGTCTCCCGGGGCACCGTGACCAACCGGATGGCGAAGCTGCAGCGCGACGGCGTGATCACCGGCTACACGGTGCGGCTGCGCCCGGACGCCACGCCGGACGAGATCCGCGCGTGGACCTCGATCGCCGTCGAAGGCCACCAGCAGCGCGTCGTGCACGCCCTGCTCGGCGAGCCGGGCGTCGCCGCGCTGCACGACACCAACGGTCGCTGGGACCTGCTGGCCGAACTGCGCGTCGCCAGCCTCGCCGAGCTGTCGGCGTCGCTCGAGCGCATCCGCGGCATCCCCGGCGTCAGCGCCAGCGAAACGAGCGTGCACCTGCACTCGTACCGCGCGTAGCTCCGGGCTCAAGAATCGGGGACAGTCCCCGATTTCTCACTCGCGATTCCGGACTGCCGCTCGCGCGCGGTCAGGCGACGCACGCATTTCGTCTCGAAGTCGGCGAGCGACGCGACGCCGATGCCGTTCGGGGCATCGTCGGTCCAGAGGGTGACGTGCGGCAGCGTCGCCTCCAGCGTCACCGCCGCGGCGTAGCCGAACTCGCGGCGGAACGCGTTCAGCGCGTCGCACTCGACTTCCGCCACCACCGAGCGGGTGACGTGGTCGTCCGCTTGCGCCTGCAGCAGAAACCAGCGGTCGGTCAGCCGCGGCCGCCAGTCGTGGCGCGCGTACCAGTCAGGCCACTCGTCCACCGGCAGCGTCGTCGCCGCGGCATCCGCCTCGCGGCGCGACAGCAGCGTGAGATGCAGTTCGGCCTTGCGGGCGAACGGCGCCTCGGGAAGGTCGAACGTCATCGCCAGCGGCGGCACGAACGACCACGGCAACGGCAGGACGAGCGAGCCGCGCGGGCTGCGGCCGGGCCACGGGATCGATGCGGGCATGCGGGTCTCCTCGAAGGGCGGCCGGACCATAACGCCCGCGACGCGCGGGTGCCGTGATGCCGGGGGAGGAATGTGCTCGCCGCGAATTAACTATGATCGCTCGTCCCCTCCGGAGTCCCCCATGCGCCATTCGCCGCTCGCCCTGTCGATCAGTTCGATCCTCGCCGTCACCCTCGCGGCGGCACTGCCGGCCACCGCGGCCGCGGCAGCGCCCGACGCCCCGATGATCGCGCCGGCGATGACCGTGATCGACCGCGAGCAGATCGAACGCAGCGGCGACTTCTCGGTCGCCGAGCTGCTGCGCGACAGCGTGCTGGCGCCGTTCGGCATGTTCCGGCCGCAGTCGGGAAGTTCGGCGCAGTCGCTGGCGGCGGCCGACCTGCATGGCTTCGGCGGCGGCCGCACGCTGGTGCTGATCGACGGGCGCCGCGCGCCGGCGTACCCGATGTTCCCGGCCGGCGGCAGCGATCTGAACGCGATCCCCCTCGCGATGGTCGAGCGGATCGAGATCACGGCGGAAGGCGCGTCCGCGACCTACGGGCCTGACGCGCTGGCGGGCGTCATCAACATCGTGACGCGGCGTCTGCAAGGCGCCGAGCTGCGCGTCGGCGTCGGCGACCCGAGCGGCGCCGGCGGCGACCTCGAAGAACTGTCGGCGGTGTTCGGCATCGACACCGGCCGCACGCAGCTGACCGGCGGCGCCGGCCGCAACCGGCGCGGGATGACCTTCACCCGCGACCAGATCGGGGGCGACGCCGTCGGCTATTCGGTCTACGGCAACAACTACTACGACTGGTACAGCGGCCTGTGGGTCGCGACGCCCGGTTTCGCCTGCGACAGCGACGCCTTCTACGCCGTCGGTGACGAGTGCGCCTACGACTTCAACCGGACGGCGGCGCACGAAGCCTCGGTGAAGAACACGTCGGTCTTCGTGCAGGGCCACCACGAGATCACCGACGCCTGGTCGGTGCGATTCGCGGCCTCCGACGCGAAGATCGAATCGTTCGGCCGCTACGCGCCGACGCCCGGTGCGCTGATCGTGCAGGACGGCACGCCGAACGACATCAACGCCGGCGTGCGCTGCGGCGACGCGTGCGCGAGCGACGGCCTGCCCACGTATTACTACCACCGCTTCGCCGCCGCCGGCACGCGCGACGATGTCGTCGACGGCCGGGTGACGGACTACGCCGTCGGATTCCTCGGCGCGCTGGGTGACGCGGTGGAGGTCGAGGCGGGCGTGCGCCGCGTCGACTACGGTGCGACCAGCCTCGGCCGCGGCTACATCGTGCGATCGCTCGCCGAGGCGGCCGCCAACGCCGGCGACTACGACCTTTCCGATCCGTTCGGTGCCGATCCGTCGGTGCTCGCCGGTTTCACGGTGACCACCGCGCGCGACGCGCGGCACCGGCGCGACGAAGCGTTCGCGACCGGCCGGGTGGCGTGGGCGCTGCCGACCGGCCCATCCGTGGTGTCGTTCGGCATCGAGGCGGCGGGCGAGGACTGGCACGACCGCTACGACACGCTGTCCGTGGCTGGGGCGGTGCTCGGCACCTCGGGCCATCCGGGCCGCGCGTCGCGAGACACCCGTTCGGCGTGGGTCGCATGGCGGCTGCCGCTGGCGCCGTCTCTGGAAGCCACGCTCGCAGGCCGCCACGACGAGCTGGAAACCACCAAGACCGAATCGGTGTTCTCGCCGAAGGTGTCGCTCGCGTGGCAGCCGCTCGACTGGCTCGGCGTGCGCGGTTCGTGGGGGGAAAGCTTCCGTGCGCCCGCACTCGACCGGATCGGCCTGCTGCCGTACGAACAGTTCGCGCAGATCGGGACGTGCCCGTGGTTCCCCTGCTTCGGCACGACCGCGACCATCCGCGGCAACACCGAACTCGACGCGGAACAGGCCGACCACTGGAGTCTCGGCGTCGAACTGCAGCCGGCCATGTGGCTCACGGCGTCGATCGACTATCGCGCGAGCCACATCCGCAATGCGATCGAATACGTCTCGCCGGAGACGCTCGGGGAGATCTATCTCGCGGACGGCGCGCTCGGCCCGATTCCCGACGGGCTCGTCGTCGAGGCGGGCGACTTCGGGTTCACCCGCATCGTCGCCGGCTGGGCGAACCACGCCTCGATCCGCACGCGCGCGGTGGACGTGCGCGCGGCGGCCGGCTTCGATTTCGACGATGCGGGCGCGCTGCGCAGCGAGCTGGAGCTGACGAAGCTGCTGGAGTCCACCTATTCGCGGCCGTGGGGCGATTTCGGCCAGGAGGACACGTTCGGGCATCCGTCGCTGCGCGCGACGCTGCGAAACGTCTGGCAGCTCGGTGGCGTCGGCCTGGGCTGGACGGTGCACCACATCGGCAGCCACGAGCAGGTCGGCGCGTGGACGACGCACGATCTGTCGGTGTCGTGGGATGCGCCGTGGAACGCGACCGTCGCGCTGGGCGCCACCAACGTCGGTGACCGCATGCCCGAGCGGATCGAATTCGACGAGCGTCCGTGGAACTTCTACCTCTACGACGCCTGGGGCCGCACGACCTGGCTGCGCTACACCCAGCGCTTCTGAAGGTGGGGCGGTTAGAATCCGCGCCCATGACCGTCTCCGATCGCACCGCCGAGCAGGCCCGGATCCTCGCGACCGGGCCGTTTCCCGACTATCCGTTCGAACCGAAGGCGTTCGTGCACCCGGGCGGCCTCGCCCAGTCGTATCTCGACGAGGGCGATCCCGGCGACGCCCCCGTCGTGATGCTGCACGGCAACCCGTCGTGGTCGTACTACTGGCGTCACCTCGTGCTCGGGCTGCGTGACGGCTACCGCTGCATCGTGCCCGACCATATCGGGATGGGCCTGTCGGACAAGCCCGACGACCTCGCGTACGGCTACACGCTGCGCCATCGCATCCAGGACCTCGACCGGCTGCTCGACTCGCTGAAGCTCGGCGACGACATCACGCTCGTCGTGCACGACTGGGGCGGCATGATCGGCTTCGGCTGGGCGATGAAGCATGCCGACCGCGTGAAGCGGCTGGTGATCACCAACACGGCGGCGTTCCCGTTGCCGGCCGGCAAGAAGATGCCGTGGCAGCTGTCGCTGGGGCGCAACTGGAAGCTCGGCGAATGGCTGATCCGCGGTGTGAACGCGTTCGCCGCCGGCGCCGCCGACCAGGGCGTCGTGCGTCCGCTCGCGTCCGACGTGCGCCGGGCGCTGCTGGCGCCGTACGACAGCTGGCGCAACCGCATCGCGACCGTGCGTTTCGTGCAGGACATCCCGCTCGCGCACGGCGACCGGGCCTGGGACGTGGTCGAGGAGTCGGGCCGCCGGCTCGCGGCGTTCGCCGACCGGCCGGCGTTCATCGGCTGGGGCCTGCGGGACTTCGTGTTCGACCGGCACTTCCTGACGCAGTTCGAGAAGGCGTTCCCCCGCGCCGAGAAGCAGGTGTACGACGACGCGGGGCACTACGTGCTCGAGGACAAGCACGAAGTGCTGGTGCCGCGGATCCGGGATTTCCTCGATCGCAATCCGGTCTGAGCGCGCATAATCGGCCGAGGTCCGCGGCCGCGGGCCTCCGGTCTCCAGGGGAAATCGATATGACCTTCCATGCAGCGCTCTTCGCAAGGCTGGCGGTGCTCGCCTGCGCCGTGCTTTTTTCCGCATCCGTGTCGGCGCAGGCCACGCGCACCTGGGTGTCCGGCGTCGGCGACGATGCCAACCCGTGCTCGCGCACCGCGCCGTGCAAGACCTTCGCCGGCGCGATCAGCAAGACGGCGACCGGCGGCACCATCAACGTGCTCGATCCCGGCGGCTACGGCGCGGTGTCGATCGGCAAGGCGATCACGATCGACGGGCGCGGCCAGCACGCGTCGATCCTCGCGTCCGGCACGAACGGCGTCTTCATCAATGCCGCGGCGGGCGCGGTGGTCGTGCTCCGCAACCTGTCCATCGTCGGCGCGGGCACCGGCATCAACGGCGTGCGGTTCATCGGCGGCGGCGCGCTGCATATGCAGAACGTGGACGTCGACGGCTTCACCGGCGCCGCGATCGATTTCGAGCCCGTCGGGGCCAGCGAGCTGCACGTCACCGGCGGCACGCTCAGCCGCGCCGGTCACGGGGTGCTGATCAGCCCGGGGGTGAGCGGTACCGCGATCGCGTCGCTCGACGGCGTCTCGGTCATCGGCAATGGCGGTGGGGTCCGCGCCGAGAAGGGGTCGATGGTGTCGATCGACCGCTCGGTGATCAGCGACAACACCAATGCCGGCGTCGGCGCGGTCGCGTCGTCGGGCGTCGCCCAGGTCACCGTCCGGAGCAGCCTGCTGTCGGGCAACAACCCGTCGTCGAATCCCGCCAGTGCCGCGGTCAAGGCCAGCGGCGCCGCGGCCACGATCAACCTCGACGGCAGCACGATCGTGAACAACGGCATCGGACTGATCGCCGCCAACGGCAGCGCGATCGTTTCCACCGGACGCAACCGCGTCGCCGGCAACGACACCGACGGTTCGCCGACCGCGACCGTCCCGACGCTTTGAGGAGCCGGACATGACCACGATTCGTTTCTTCGCGACGACCGCCCTCGTCCTCGCCGCGCTGTTCGCCGGCCCTGCGGCCGCGCAGGCGACGCGCACCTGGGTGTCCGGCGTGGGCGACGACGCCAACCCGTGCTCGCGCACCGCGCCGTGCAAGACGTTCGCCGGTGCGATCAGCAAGACGGCGGCCGGGGGCGAGATCAGCGTCCTCGATCCCGGCGGCTTCGGCGCGGTGACCATCACCAAGGGCATCACGCTCGACGGCAACGACCAGCTGGCCTCCTTGCTCGCCTCCGGCACCAGCGCGGTGGTGGTGAACGCGCCCGGCGCCGACGTCGTGCTCCGCAACCTGAGCATCGAAGGCGTCAACTCGGCGCTGACCGGCATCCGCTACTTCAATGCGCGCTCGCTGACGATCGACGGCGTCGAGGTGCGCGGGTTCGATCGCGGTCTCTCGTTCGAGGGCGGCACGAACGTCGCGGGCCGGCTGCGCGTCGTCGACTCGGTGGTGCAGGCGAACGGCACCGGCCTCTTCCTGCTGCCGGAGACCACGTCGCGGTTGAACGCGACGATCGCGCGCACGCGCCTGCTGAACAACGACGCCGGAGTGCGCGCGGAGTCGGGGTCGCAGGTGGCCATCGCCGCGTCGACGATCGCCGGCAACACGAACTCGGGGATCAACGTCGTGGCGCCGACCGGCACCGCGTTCGCCCGCGTGTCGGTGGACGGCAGCCTGGTCTCGGGCAATGGCGTCGGGGTCAAGGCGACGCGGCCGGAGGCCACGGTGTACCTGTCGGGCAGCACGGTCGCCGACAACGGCATCGGCCTGCAGTCGGCCAATGGTGGCGTGCTGCGCAGCTTCGGCGACAACCAGGTGCGCGACAACGCCACCGACGGCGCGCCGACGGCGACCGAGGCGATGCGCTGACGCGCGACGCGGCGTTGGGCGCGCCCTGCAACATCGCCGCGGCACTGCCGCGGCTCGCCGCCGACGCGCCCGGACGCATCGCGCTGCGGTGCCCCGGCGCGCGCGGCGCCGACGGGTTCGCGCGCTACGACGTCGCGCTGACATATCGCGAACTCGACACGCGTTCCGACGCGATCGCCGCCGGGCTGGCGAAGGCGGGCGTGGTGCGCGGCAGCCGCGCGGTGATCATGGTGCGACCGTCGCCGGATTTCTTCCTGCTGATGTTCGCGCTGTTCAAGGCGGGCGCGGTGCCGGTGCTGGTCGACCCGGGCATCGACCGCCGCGCGCTGAAGCAGTGCCTCGCCGAAGCGCGGCCGCACGCCTTCATCGGCGTCCCGCTCGCGCATCTCGCGCGTGTCGTGCTCGGCTGGGCACGCGACGCGCGCGTGCTCGTCAGCACCGGCCACGCGTGGCCGTTCGGCGGTCGCACGCTCGCGCGCGTCGAACGCGACGGCGCCGGCGCCGGGCCGCAGCTCGCCGATACGGCGCCGGACGACGTCGCGGCGATCCTGTTCACCTCGGGCTCGACCGGCGTGCCGAAGGGCGTGGTCTACCGCCACCGGCATTTCGTCGCGCAGGTGGCGATGCTGCGCGATGCGTTCGGCATCGCGCCGGGCGGCGTCGACCTGCCGACGTTCCCGCCGTTCGCGCTGTTCGATCCGGCACTCGGCGTCAGCTCGGTGGTGCCCGACATGGACCCGACCCGCCCGGCGCGCGCCGACCCGCGCAAGCTGCACGACGCGATCGCGCGGTTCGGCGTCGACCAGCGGTTCGGCTCGCCGGCGCTGATGCGCGTGCTCGCCGGTTTCGGGCAGCCGCTGCCGACGCTGAAGCGCGTGACGTCGGCGGGGGCGCCCGTCCCGGCGGACGTGGTCGCGACGATGCGTCGGCTGCTGCCGGCCGACGCGTCGTTCTGGACGCCCTACGGCGCGACCGAATGTCTGCCGGTCGCCGTGATCGAGGGCCGCGAACTGGAAGCGACCCGCGCGGCGACGGAGCAGGGCGCCGGCACCTGCGTCGGCCGCCCGGTGGCGCCGAACGAGGTACGCCTCATCGCGATCACCGACGACCCGATCGCCGACTGGCGCGACGCGGTCGTGCTCGGCGCCGAGGCGATCGGCGAGATCACCGTCGCCGGCCCGACGGCGACGGACGAATATTTCGCGCGACCCGCCGCGACCGCGGCGGCGAAGATCCGCGAGCGCCTGCCCGACGGTGGCGAGCGCGTCGTGCACCGGATGGGCGACCTCGGCCGGTTCGATGCCGAGGGCCGGCTGTGGTTCTGCGGCCGCAAGACGCATCGCGTCCGCACCGTCGACGGCAATCTCTACACCGAGCAGGTCGAGCCGGTGTTCAACGGGCATCCCGACGTCGCGCGCACCGCGCTCGTCGGGGTCGGCGAACCCGGGCGGCAGCGCGCGGTGCTGTGCGTCGAGCCGCGCGCCGGCCTGCCGCGCTCGCGGCACGCCGCGCTGCTCGACGAACTGCGCCGGCATGCGCTCGGCTTCGTCCACACGGCGAAGATCGCCCACTACCTCGTGCATCCCGGCTTTCCGGTCGACATCCGCCACAACGCCAAGATCGGCCGCGAGCACCTCGCGCGCTGGGCCGCCCGCCGGCTGGCGTAGGAGCGGCTTCAGCCGCGACAATGCCCGCATGAGAATCCTGGTCACCGGCGGTGCCGGCTTCCTCGGCCGCGCGCTCTGCGCCGCGCTCCAACGCGACGGCCACGAGGTCACCAGCTTCCAGCGTGGCCATTCGGCGGCGCTCGCGGCGGCCGGCGTGCGGCAGGTGCGCGGCGACCTCGCCGACGCCGATGCGGTGCACGCCGCGCTCGCCGGCCACGACGCGGTCTTCCACAACGCGGCGAAGGCCGGCGCGTGGGGCTCGTACGCGAGCTATTTCGACGCCAACGTGCGCGGCACCCGCCACGTGCTGGCGGCGATGCGCGCGCACGGCATTCCGACGCTGGTGTACACGTCGACGCCGAGCGTCACGCACAGCGGCCGCACGCCGGTCGAGGGCACCGA